>JBBSBD010000506.1:0-3255 GCA_038251675.1 Chitinophagales bacterium
GGTTGCCAAAGAATATAACCCGTTTTCCGGCACTTTTATTTTTTTGCGCATAACATCGGCCAGGTAGGAAAACGGATCTTCATAAACCGGGATATCATTTGCAGATACTACGATAGTATGCTCTGCAGAATCCGGTTTTGCCCGCAATCTCATATTGGTGCTATTGGCAGAAATGATATAGCCGGTTTGCCCGTATACTTCCATGTCTTTTCTTCCAAAGGGCCAGTTCCATGATGCCTGGATAATGCATTGTGCAGTGGGATATGTCACAATAATTGTTGCTTCGTCGTCAACCCTGGGATATACATCGGGTTTAAATTGCCGCGTTACAGCAGTGACAGAAACCGGTTGCTGGCCTTTCATCAAATAAGTCATCAGGTTTGCGCCATAACAACCAAAATCCATTAGAGCGCCGCCGCCATTTTGTACAGGGTCGGTAAGCCAACTGAAAAATTCTTTACTCACACCAATTTCTTTCGGCCCCTCGTGTCCGTCGTGTATAACTACTTTTTTGATAGAACCAATATAGTTACTGTCGTTTATCAATTGATACATCTTTGCTGTCGAAGGATACCAGGATGTTTCAAAATTGGTAAGCAGTTGTATCTTGTATTTCTTTACCAATGAGTCCATTTTCAAAGCTTGCTGCAATGAGGCGGCAAGAGGTTTCTCTACCATTACATTTATACCACGCGGCGCACAAGCCTCAACTACCGCCAGGTGTTCATTTACCGGCCCGAAAGCTGATGTAACTTCTGGCTTCACGGCATCGAGCATTTTACCAAGATCGTTGTATATGATTGCAGGATCTATACCATAACGCTTTGCATAGCGCTGCGCCAGCTCATTATTTGGTTCATATATTCCCACAAGAATTACATCGGGCTTCTTCCTTTTCAATATCCAGCCCACATGATCGTGGCTAATACCGGCAACGGCCAAACGCACCGGAGCATTTGTAACAGTCGAAACCTGGGAATACGCCTGCAGCCCGAACAAAATGATGGCTGATAATATTGACATCGATATTGATCCACACTTTTTCATGTTATTGATTTTTACGAAAAGTACTATTAGTTTCAGATTTTTTTATTTAAAAATTCACAAGACAATTAATTCCATTTCCCCGAATTCCAATTTCCATATTGGCGGGAATTTTAAACAATTTTTTCCCGTGATTTTGATGAACAAGGTACATGATACCATCAAATAGAAATAAAGCTGCGCCCTGCAAAATGATACTTTTGCCATAACCACGATATTGGTCAAACTTCGCAATATTTTGGTTCGCTCTTTCCTTTAAATAAAAGCCCCCGGCGACGTAGGCCACATCGAGGCCTGCATTAAATAAATATACCTTTTCTATGTTGATTTGCTTTTTTAGTGATTGAGAATAACCAAGGCCATCTTTATTTTTTGTAAAAAGAAAGCCTATAGATCCAAGGGTAAAATTTACTCCGCCCCATATCAAATTCATCCGGTGAAAATATTTACTGCTTCCCGTCGCAGAACCAACAGCAATGCCGCTATAGAGAAGATTTGCAGCCCCCCATCCACCTAAAACACCCATGCTTTGCCTGGTTATTTTTATTCTCTGCGTATTAAATTCATTAATTGAATTGAGTTGGCCGCTGCAATAATTACAACATAGAAATAAAGAAAAAAGAATGATGCTTCGTTTCATTAGGAAAAAAATTCTCTATGAAAATGTACGTAAAATATAGTGAAGCTTCTCTTTTAAAAAAAATTCTATGTACCATCTCCCGGCTAAGTCATTCAGTTCGCAAACTTTTTATCGGGTTCGATAAGGCTGCTTTTATAGTTTGAATGCCTATAAGCAATGCAGTTATAAATGCAAGTACTAAAATAGCTATTAAAAACGGCTGTGCTGTAATGCTAATCCTGTACGCATAAGCCTGCAGCCAGTTATGCATAATAACATAAGCAACCGGGCAGGCAACGATTGCAGAAATTAAAATAACCAGTAAAAATTCTTTCATGAATAAACCCATAATTCCGGACACAGACGAGCCTAATACTTTTCGGATACCAATTTCCTTAGTGCGCTTTTGAACACTTAAGGATATAAGGCCGAGAACACCCAGCAACACAATAATCAACGCAAGAACTGTTGCTGTGTAGGAAGCTTTCTTTAATTGTATTTCTGATTTATAGATTTTTGCCAAAGCATCATCCATAAAAGTGTATTCAAATGGAACGCCCGGCATCAATACCGACCATTTCTTTTGTAATGCACCAATGGAGTTGCCTATGCTGCCGGGTTTTATTTTAAATGAAAAATTCCTATAAATATTTGCAAGGGTCACGTGCAGAAAAGTGATAGGCTGAATCGGTTTTTGCATGGAGCCAAAATGAAAATCTTTAGTAACTCCGACTATTGTAAATACCTGCCCTCCCCCACTTTGGAATTTTAATTGCTTACCTATCGCATCAGCAGTATTGTTCCATCCAAATGCTTTGGCCTGCGCCTGGTTTATTACAATTGTAAAAGGATCAGTGAATGCGCCGGGTGCACTGAAAAATTTTCCCGCTGCCATGGAAATACCAAATGTAGAAGCATAGTATTCATCAGTAACTATTTGTTCCGATGCAACCACAGTATTTGAGTCTGCATCGGCTTTATATAAAGATGCGCTTCCGGAACTATTACCATCGGGTACAGTAAAAGAAAGTGTTGCATTGAGTACTTGTGGCATTGCGGTAAATTGCTTACGCATATCCTCTGCTTTTGTAACGCCCTGCGGAGTCCAGTCCCTGGGTAGTTGCGCAGATAAGATGTAGTCTTTATTAAAGCCGATGTCTTTACTAAAGAAAAGATTGATTTGTGAGGAAATAATTATTGCACCTATGAAGGCAATCGTTGCAGTGCCAAATTGAAATGCTACCAAAGATTTTCGAAGCCATACATTTTCTTTTACAGAAGAAAGTTTTCCTTTTAATGACTCAACGGACTTTAAAGACGACAGAACAAATGCAGGATAAATGCCGGCAATAAACCCAATACTAAAAATAAGCATCAACGGAAATGCAACAAAATAAAGTGGAAAATCGCCGAGCGGAGGAATTTCTTTTCCAAGAATATTACTGAACATTTCTTTTGACAAAATATAAATGATCAATGCAAAAACCATTGCGAAAAATACAAGGATGATTGATTCAATAAGAAACTGCATAATCAATTGTTTCTTCAATCCTCCAAGAACTTTTCGTATTCCAATCTCCCGCATGCGTGTA
>JBBSBD010000507.1:0-3251 GCA_038251675.1 Chitinophagales bacterium
GTAATACAAAGAACCTGAAGAGCACTTGTGTAAGCGCGATAAATAAGAGATTAGGCCATCTTACCAGTTTGAAAAAAGCGGTGAGAATATTCATGGGTAATCTTAATGATCAATCAGGTTACATATTAGGCAGAAGGAACAAAAGTCTGCAAAGGCCATTTATTGTTTAGTTTCATTACTTTTTCAATCACATCTCTTACGCACCCATAGCCGCCCGGAATTGGTGAAATATAAGAAGATATATTTTTAATTTCAACAACCGCGTCTGCAGGGCAACAGGCGAGGCCTGCAATCCTCATACATTGGTAATCCGGAATGTCATCTCCCATAAACAAAGTTTCATTTGTATTTAACCCATTTTCATGCAAATAACTCTTAAGAAGCGTCTCTTTATCAATTACATTCATAAAAACGTCGGTTATACCAAGTTTGAAAAGCCGTTCAGAAACCGGGGAAGCATCGCTGCCGGAAATGACCGCAATTTTATAGCCGCTTTTAACCGCTAGTTGCAGAGCATATCCATCTTTAATATTCATTCTCCGAAGCCATTTGTTATCATGGTCAATAACCAGGCCGCCATCTGTAAGCACCCCATCCATATCAAAAACAAAAGTTTTTATAACACTAAAACGGGCAAGAACATTCATTGTGTTGGAGAAAATTTCGATGGGGAAATAATTTGCAAAGAGCATTTATTTTTGATTATCTCTCCATTCGTACACCCAACTGCTCTGTATCATCTCAAGATGGCCTTCATTACTATCTTCCGGTTTGCCGGAAAAATTAGGAAGTTCCAATACCCACTTCCTCAGATCGGTAAATCGTATCCGGTAAATTTTGCTTTCATTGAACTCATTACCAAATTTTTCATATAGTTTCATGGCTATATCTTCATAATCGTTCCAGTGAATTGGGGGTTCAAAAGTCATTGTGCTTAAAATTAAAAAAAATGGAAATTTATTATTCTCCGAGGAATTGGGTTTGATCAGGTAATGTTACAACAATATCTCCATCTCCTTCTTCCAAAATACATTGACAACCCAATCTTGATATCAATCTCGGGTTTATCGCCCGGTCAATAAAATCTTCCTCGCGGTCTGTTAGTTCGGGCAAATGATCCTCACCCTTTTCAACATAAACGTGACAGGTACTGCAAGCACATACACCACCGCAATTGTGGTGGAGATCGATATCGTTCTTCAAAGCAATTTCTAAAATGGATTGATCGGGCTCTACATTCTCAATAGTGACTGGAACCAGCCCTTTCTGCTCAAACTTATAAGTTACATTATACATCATCTTCTCTTTTCGGCTGCAAAACTACGTTATAGCAAAAGAAAAGCGTTACGAATTTTGTAATCGATGTAATGTAATTACGGTTTAAATAAATTTTATAATCTATAATTTTAGGGAATTAGCGCTTCGTTATCACTTGCTTTTTTGATAAAGTTTCAAAATGCTTTCAGACAGCTTAAGGTAGATATATTTGAGATCGGTGTGTTGCGAAAGCGCCTGTAAGTGACGGTTGAGTGTGACTATATCTTCCCTTATTGCCGGGCCGGTTTGCACTTCGCGGGGCGAAAAGTGATTTGCCTGCAGCGCAACTTCATTCATCAGAGGCAATAGCATTTTAAAATCAATTTTCTCTTTTTTGCAATAAGACTCAGCAAGGGCAATAAGATGATTGGTGAAATTCCCGACAAATACAGCTGCAACATGATAGTGTAGTCTTTCATTATCATTTGCTGGAATTACCTTTTCAGATAGAGACCTGGCAAATTCAGTTACCTTTTGCGCTGTCTCATTATTATTGCCATCCACTAAAAATGGAATTTCCGGCAAATGGCCGGTTTCTTTGGAAAGTGTTTGTAACGGATACAATACACCGTAAGTAGAAGAACAGGTTTTAAGAATGTCCATAGGTGCGGAACCTGCGGTATGAACTACAAATTTGCCTTTCAAGCCGGCAATTTTATCAATAGAATCAAGTGCGGCGTCTGTGAGCGCTATAATGTACAGGTCAGCGGTTGCAAATTCTTTGTCCAATAAAGTGCCGGAGCGTGCGTTATATTTCGAGGCCAGGTTTTTGGCATTGTCGATATTCCGGCTTATTATCTGCACAATTTCATGGCCGGCTCTTTGAATTATTACACTTAGCACTGATGCTACATTTCCAGTACCTGCAATTACAACCTTCATCTTTATATTGTTTTTTACTTATTAGGGAAAAACTTACTGCATATTTTTAAATGCAATGATCCGGTAAGTTCCCATTAAAGAAAACTAGTTAAAATACCTTATTGAATTATACGATATATTGATTTGAAATTAAGCACTGTATGATAAATTATTGTTTAAAGTGGAGGTGATTGCGAAGATAACGAGCTAAAAGTAAAATACCAATTTAGCAATAAAAATTCGATTTTTAATTTTTACGCTAATATTGCAGCAAACGGAATTAGTTTATTTTTTACTGGATTTAGCATTTAAATGCAGATAAAAAATAATAAAAAAACAGTTATGGCTAAAAATTTATTGATAGTTGAGTCACCCGCAAAAGCGAAAACAATTGAAAAGATACTGGGGAGCGATTTCGAAGTAAAAAGCTGTTATGGCCACATACGTGACCTGGAAAAAGATGATATGGGCATTGATGTAAATAATCATTTTGCGCCACGCTATAAAGTACCCGACGATAAAGCAAAGGTTGTTAAAGAATTAAAACAATTTGCAAAAAAAGCAGATGAAGTTTGGCTGGCATCGGATGAGGATCGTGAAGGCGAAAGCATAAGCTGGCACCTGGCCGAAGTATTAGGCCTGGACATTAAAACCACGAAACGTATTGTTTTCCACGAAATTACCAAGCCTGCCATTCAAAATGCCGTAGATAACCCCAGGTTAATTAATATGGATCTTGTGAATTCGCAGCAGGCTCGCAGAGTTCTCGACAGGCTGGTGGGGTTCGAATTATCGCCTGTACTCTGGCGAAAAATAGGAATGCAGGGTGGCCTGAGTGCAGGAAGGGTACAAAGTGTTGCCGTGAAATTAATCGCGGAAAAGGAAAGAGAGATTAACCAATTTGTATCAACAAGCAGTTTTAAAATCGAGGCTTTCTTCGCATCAGATGATATGCAGGGGCGATCAATTTCTTTTAAGGCAGAAGATGGAAGGCAAAGAACCATTGAGGACGCTGAAGGATTTTTGGAAAAGTGCAAAGGCGCAAATTATTCTGTAAGAGATATTATTGTAAA
>JBBSBD010000508.1:0-3250 GCA_038251675.1 Chitinophagales bacterium
CCTTTCGTACTATTTTTTTTGCATGCTGCAAAATCAGACATGCTGGACATTTTAACTAAGTATAGCATTGTGATATGGACAAAGGATTTATATGTAATCAGCCAGGTCATATTTATGCTTATAATTTTATTTAAGCTGTTTCGAAATTCCCGGGTAAAGATACAGGCTAATTTATCTCAGCAGGCCGTTTCTGATCTTTAAAGAAGGTCGCCTGAAATTCATTTACAAAATTCACTTTCTTAATTTGCACAGTAATTATTTTATCGCATCGTGTCTGTTTTTTTCAAAAAAATCCTTTTATAAAAAAATAAGTATATAAATTGAAAAAAATAATCAGTTACAAACTCCACGATGATTATAAATTCTTCATTAAAACCATCAGATCTCGACTCAAAACTCAAAAGATTTTGGCAGCTTTCCGAAGAAAAGATTATCCTGCTTGAAAAAAATTATGATGATAAAAAAGGGTCACCCGTTTTTACTGTTGAAGGTAAATACACAACAAGAGGCTGGACGGAATGGACCCAGGGATTTTTATATGGCTCTATGATATTGCAATATGATGCAACTGGTGACAGAGGAGTGTTAGAAGCCGGGCGAAAGAAAACCGTGGAATTAATGGCGCCTCACATCAGTCATACAGGCGTGCACGATCATGGCTTTAATAATGTAAGCACTTATGGAAACTTGCTTCGATTAATGAAGGAAGGAAAAATTGATTTTAATGAATGGGAAAGAAGCTTTTATTCTTTGGCATTAAAAATTTCGGGATCGATACAGGCAAGCAGGTGGACATCAATCAAAGATGGCGGTTTCATTCACTCTTTCAATGGGGGCCATTCTCTTTTTGTCGATACGATTCGTTCATGTCGCTCACTTGTTCTTAGTTATGTTTTAGGCCATGTTCTTCAGTCCGAAGGTGACTTACAAATTAGCCTGCTTCAACGCACTATTGACCACATGAAAGCGACCGCGAACTATTCTGTTTTTTATGGTGAAGGACGTGACATCTATGATGTGTGGGGAAGAACGGCACACGAAAGTGTGTTCAATGTAAAAGACGGAAATTTCCGTTGCCCAAATTCCCAACAGGGATACTCAGGTTTTACCACGTGGACACGAGGGCTTGCATGGGCTATGTGCGGATTTGCCGAGCAACTTGAATGGTTTGACAGCATTGATGATAAGGAGTTGAAATCTTTTTCAGGAAAGGAAAGCACTATAGCATGGATGCTCAGGGCCGCGAAAGCTACCTGCGATTTTTATATAGCGAACACTCCTTCAGACGGGATTCCATACTGGGATACCGGCGCACCTGACCTCAAAAATTTACAGAATTATTTAAGTAAACCTGCCGACCCATATAATGACTATGAACCGGTTGATAGCTCTGCAGCAGCGATCGCAGCACAAGGATTATTAAGATTGGGTAAATATCTCCGGGAACATGGTGATAGCAAAGCCGGGGATCACTACGGGCAGGCGGGACTAACGGTATTGAATAGTCTTTTTGATGATCCTTATCTTAGTACGGATGACAATCACCAGGGCTTAATTTTACACTCTGTTTATCATCGCCCGAATGGATGGGATTATATACCGCCCGGAAGTAAAATTCCAAATAGTGAATCGAGTATGTGGGGAGATTATCATGCCCGTGAAGTTGCCCTTTATTTGCAAAGAATTATTAATAACGAAACTTACTATACTTTTTTTAATATTCAATGAGTTTTAATCTTCATACAGACACTTCTAAATTGTGTATACATACTATCACAACTAAACCATGGACCATTGAAGAAGCCGCGAAAAATTTTTCCGCAGCAGGAGTAAAAGCGATCACCGTTTGGCGGGATACGCTCGAAGGAAGAAATATAAAGCAAACGGGTGCAATGCTTCGTGATCATGATTTAACTATTGTGTCACTTTGCCGCGGTGGATTTTTTCCTTCCAAAGATTTGAATAAGAGAAAATTGGCGATTGACGATAACCGGAAAGCCATTGAGGAAGCTGTAGCACTTGGGACTGACATGATCGTTCTTGTATGTGGTGCTGATCCATCACAGAGTTTGGAAGAATCAAGAAAGCAGATTAGGGATGGCATAGTGGAAATAATTCCGGAAGCAAAAGCGGCAGGAGTGAAACTCGCTATAGAACCTTTACATCCAATGTATGCCGATACCCGTTCGGCTATTAATACATTGGCGCAGGCAAACGATATGGCTGAAGAATTGAACTCACCGTGGGTTGGTGTTGCGGCAGATGTTTATCACCTTTGGTGGGATTCGCTTTTAGAAAACGAAATAAAGCGTTGCGGCAAGAATGAAAATCTTTTTGCATTTCATATTTGTGACTGGAAAGTACCTACAACAGATTTTTTACTCGATCGCGGATTAATGGGAGAAGGTTGTATTCCTATAAAAAAAATAAGATCCTGGGTAGAGGCTGCGGGTTTCAATGGTTTTAATGAAGTAGAAATTTTTTCAACAAGTTATTGGAAAGAAGACCAGGCGGAATTTCTTAAAAAAATTATTATCGCATATAAAGAACATTCATAAATATTTTAAAGAATTAATAAATGGCAGAGCATAAAATTGGCATCATCATGAATGGCGTAACAGGGCGCATGGGAACCAACCAGCACTTGTTACGTTCAATTGCTGAAATCATAAAACAGGGAGGAGTAAAAATAAGCCCGGGTGAAACAATTATGCCAGATCCCGTACTTGTTGGCCGTGATGAAAATAAATTGAAAAAGCTTTGCCAGCTTTCCGGTGTAACAAAAATGACTACAAATTTGGATGAGGCTCTTGCTGATCCTTATAATAGCATTTATTTCGATGCACAAATAACAGGAAAGAGGGTAGAAGGAGTAACTAAAGCAATAAAAGCAGGGAAGCACATCTATTGTGAAAAGCCTGTTGCAACCGATACAAAAGCTGCCATGCATTTATATCAACTATGTAAAGAGCATCATGTAAAAAATGGAGTGGTGCAGGATAAACTTTGGCTTCCCGGAATTTTAAAGATTAAGCGACTTATTCAGCAAGGATTTTTTGGTGACATACTTTCTGTGCGTGGAGAATTTGGCTATTGGGTTTTTGAAGGCGATTCGATTCCTGCTCAAAGGCCATCATGGAATTACCGCAGTGAAGATGATGGTGGAATTATTGTCGATATGCTTTGCCACTGGCGCTATCTGCTCGATAATGTTTTTGGAAAAGTGAAAGCTGTTTCCTGTTTGGGCGCA
>JBBSBD010000509.1:0-3207 GCA_038251675.1 Chitinophagales bacterium
GCACTTGGCCACATGGCAAGAGGCGGTAAACTTGGAGACCTGATAGCAATGATGGGGACATTGGATTTGGTGATACCGGATATTGACAGATAATACCCCTCTAACTCCCCTGAAGGGGAGGAAAGCAAACCTGTGTTATTAGAAAATAAGATTATTTCGAAATATTAAATAAGCTCAAAGCCAATGTTTCGGCCCTCTCCTTCGGAGCGGGGGTTGGGGTGAGGCTCTCATCATGTGGAGTTTTTCTATCATAGCGGACTCAATTCATCAATGGTTGAATCAAACATTCAATCCTACACTTGCACTTATTATAGAAATGGTAATTGCAGGTGTTTGTGTGATTGGGTTGTTTGCACTATTAGGCTTAGTACTGGTGCTGATGGAAAGGAAGGTTTCCGCCTGGATACAGATTCGCCTCGGTCCAAATCGTGTAGGACCGAAAGGAATGTTTCAATCGTTAGCGGATACTGTAAAACTCCTGGTGAAAGAAGGGCTGACGCCTTCGGGAGCTGATAAATTTCTATTCAACCTCGCTCCTTTTATTGCATTGATAGTTGCCATGTTACTTATGGCTCCATTAGCTTTTGCCAAAGACTTTCAAATGTGGAATTTGAATATTGGCGTGCTATACGTTTCCGCAATTTCATCGGTTTCGGTCATCAGTATATTAATAGCAGGCTGGTCGAGTAATAATAAATATTCATTATTAGGCGCCATGCGGAGTGGCGCTCAGATCGTGAGTTACGAGCTGTCGGCTGGCTTCTCCATTCTTTCTATAGTGGTGCTTGCTGGCAGCTTAAATATAAATACCATCATTCAATCACAGGCTGATGGCTGGTGGATTTTTAAAGGCCACATTCCAGTAATAATTGCTTTCATAATTTTTATCATTGCTGCAACAGCGGAGACAAACCGCGCTCCATTTGATCTTGCAGAAGCAGAATCAGAATTAACAGCGGGATTTCATACAGAATACTCAGGAATGAAATTCGCATTATTCTTTTTAGCAGAGTATGTGAATGTTTTTATAGTTTGTGCCATTGGCGCGACGTTATTTTTTGGCGGATGGATGCCCTTCCATATTGGT
Organism: Chitinophagales bacterium; assembly: GCA_038251675.1. GTDB lineage: Bacteria > Bacteroidota > Bacteroidia > Chitinophagales > Chitinophagaceae > Ginsengibacter. Next base: position 1,088 of record JBBSBD010000509.1, read on the forward strand.
CACTGGGAAGGCTTTAATCATATAATGGATTATATCCCATCAAGCATTTGGTTTTTTGGCAAGACATTCTTTTTGATTTTTCTTATTATGTGGTTTCGCTGGACCTTTCCAAGGTTGCGTATTGATCAATTGCTAAATCTTGAATGGAAATATTTGTTGCCAATAAGTATGTTTAATATTTTATTAGTTACGGCAATGGCGATATTGGGTTGGTATTTTTAACCCCTATCGCTAAAGGGGGAACTAAAATTTGTTATAAAATTGAGCGCTTCAAAATGAGCAATAAATCAAATAATTCGCAGACTCCCCTAAGACCGCCAACGGCTGGTGGAACGGGCGGCGCTATTGGCTACTTTAAAGAAGTTTTCAATGCAATAAAATCTTTATTCATTGGACTGCGGCGCACAGGATATTATTTTACACATCATAAAGAAATTATTACGCAACAGTATCCTGATAACAGGGATACTTTGCATTTGCCCGAAAGGTTCAAAGGCGAAGTGGTAATGCCGCATAATGAAAACAACGAGCATCGTTGCACTGGCTGCACGGCTTGTGAACTGGCTTGCCCTAATGGAACCATAAAAGTGATAACGCAATTTGATATAACTCCCGAAGGCAAAAGGAAAAAAGCAATCGATAAGTTAGTTTATCACCTCGAGCTTTGTACCATGTGCAATTTGTGTATCATTGCGTGCCCTTCCGACGCGATTGTAATGGCACAAACATTTGAACATAGTGTTTTTGACAGAAGCCAGTTAACTAAAATCTTAAATAATCCCGGTTCCAAAATCATGGAGGGAGTTGAATGATGAGCGGATCAAATATCATATTCTATTTACTCGCCGCACTCACTTTAGTGAGTGGTGTACTTGCTGTAAGTACGCGGCAAATTTTCAGAGCGGCTATCTTTTTATTATTTTCTTTGATTGGTATCGCGGGTCTTTATTTCTGGATGCAGTATGAATTTATCGCCGCTGTACAAATAGTAGTTTACGTTGGGGGCATTACGGTATTAATTATTTTTTCTATTTTTTTGACACAACAGGCAGGAGAAAAAATGCCAAAACAAAAATTAGGGAGACAAATTTTTTCTGCGTTGGCGGCTTTCTGTGGCTTTGCTTTGATCATGATCCAGGTGTTTCAACACAACTTCACTGGTACAGAGAATGAGCCAATAGAACAGGGGGTTGCCAGTATTGGCACACAGATGCTTTCAACAGGCAATGGTGGCTATGCTTTACCGTTTGAAGTAGTAAGTATGTTGTTGCTTGCAGCGTTAGTGGGATGTATTGTAATAGCGCTAAAACCACCAAAAGAGATATCAAATATTAAAGCGGAAATATTAAATAATAAAATAGAGAAACAAAAATCAATGTGATGTTTACTCCAGGTCTTTACCATATTTTATTCATCAGCGCAGCATTATTCTTTATTGGTGTATACGGGTTTTTTACCAGGAAAAACTTAGTCACAATCCTTATGAGTGTGGAGCTAATATTAAATAGTGTGAATTTAAATTTTATCGCATTTAATAAATATCTCTGGCCCGACAAATCAGACGGTTTATTTTTTACCATATTTATTATTGCGATTGCTGCTGCAGAAGCCGCTGTTGCTATTGCGATCATAATTAATTTATATAGAAGTCATCATTCAATTGACGTGGATAGTGCGGAAGAGTTGAAATACTAAATGTTCTATGCCACAAAAGGGGCAAAGATCACAGAGCAATTTTCTTAGTGCACTTTGTGCCTTGGTGGAAAAAAGACTAAACAATTATTACTTAAAACTAAATGCTTAATTCGATTTACATAGCGCTGATCCCCTTACTGCCACTTGCAGCGTTTATTCTGCTGGGTTTATTCGGAAGAAAGTATTTTAAAAAGTCAGCTGGTATCATATCTACGCTTTTATTATTGGCGTCAACCGTACTTGCAATTTATGTTGCTTATAGTTATTTTTTTGAGTTTGGGAAGGTAAATGGCGTTTATGAAAAAATAGTTCCTCTTAAAATTACCTGGCTTGAATTCCTGCCTGCCGGACAGGCAGGTTCAAAAGGCCTTTCTATTGATATGGGCATTCTTCTTGATCCCATTTCAGTGATGATGCTCGTGGTA
>JBBSBD010000510.1:0-3159 GCA_038251675.1 Chitinophagales bacterium
ATGACTGGATGGGGTAGTCTCCCAGTATCCGCGTTTTACATTTAAAAGCCTGTACGGCCTGGCGTTAGAAACACCCAGGTAATGAATAAGTTCCTTACCAATTTTTATCATATTTAAGTTTGCACAATGCCCTTCCCAACTTGCAATCTCTTCAAGATGCGACGGGTCATTCACAAGAATGATCGTGTCTGTCGGATTGATACTGCTAACCAACAAACGTTTTTGTTGATAACACAAACTGTCATTGGGAACAGGGCTGGCATCCATAGTTCCGGGAGCCAAAGCGTTAGTGATCGTGGTCCTTCCTATTGTAATGCCATAATTAGCGGCCATATCTGCAAACTCTTTATTCGAAACATTTCCACCTGATAATTTAATTGACGTCTTCTCAAAATCCTTTCCGTCAATATAACCATTGTTACCGCGATCAGGCCTTAGAAAACCCTGGTCATATAAACTTATCGTTTTAAAACCCAGCCTTGAAGTATAAGAGATGATGCTATCGTACAACTTGCCGCTGGTAATAGCGTCCGGAACATAAGCAGCAGGATCCTTCACCCATTTTCCATTGATGGTTGGATATGGAAGTTTTTCTGACAATACAATATTTTGAATCACATCCAGCAATGCAGTACTGTCGGCGCTGCCCCATAACGCTATAGAAGACCCGATGTAGTCCACGCCCGGCAAGGGTTGCACCAGCAGGTGGTTGGGAGAGTTGACAGGCATAGTGGGAATGAGCGAGTAATAAATCTCTCTTTCAAAAGACCTGTCTCTCGATTGATAGGCAATGGATATCCTTCCTTTGTTGTCCACCAATGCGGCATTGCCGTACATTATTCTGTACCACGGTTCTTTATGCGAATAAAAAGCAACATCACTGATACCATTTCCTCCCAGTGTAAAAACCTGCCCTTCATGCAACCTGTCGGGCAAGGGAAAACGCTTAGCGTCAGGTGTATGGATAATGTATTGAAATGGGGCTGCGTCACCAATTGTTTCGGCTAGTCCACCCAGGGTATTATCGTTTAATGCGAATGATTACCCGTATGATTGACCTCTTAAAATCCAGGAGCATCACCACGTTTTTTACGAGTCTTGTTTCTGCAAACTTGCAAAGTAACACGAATGGCGAAATAGGTGTTTCATCTTTGATTGACACCTGGATTGTTTTTAGAAATGTAGAAGAAGTTGAGAGTAGAAAACGCACCCGTGAACTTTTCATTGTTAAGTCTCGTGGAACTAACCATGATAGCGATGTTCACACATTTGTTTTGAGTGATGATGGAATTTTTGTGATGTCAAATGATGGTAAAGCTAAATTAAGCGCCAGTAAGAAAAAGGATGTTGATAAAAATATTGCTGAGAATAAAAAGATTCAATAATTCGTGAAAACAGTTCAGCCTAAATTCATTATAGGTATTGGTGGCTCTGCCGGTGCGCTTAACGCATATAAGGCGCTGCTGGATGCAATGCCGGATGATACAGGTATGGCCTTTGTTATTATTTCTCACATGAACCCCACCGCCCATAGCCAATTGGCTAAAATACTACAGAGGCACACGAAAATGTCAGTAACCGTGGCTGCTGAGGCAATGCCTATTCTTGCGAATCATGTTTACGTCATTCCTCCGGACTCCGATCTTACTATGGATAACTATAGATTCGAAGTAGTCTCCCCTCGCAGTGGCAGGATTAAACAGGTAGATATATTTTTTATTTCCCTGGCAAATGAAATGAGTGATCGTGCTGTCGGCATTGTCCTTTCGGGATATGGCGGCGATGGCACTGCAGGCTGTAAGCACATCAAAGCCAACGGAGGAACAACCTTTGCCCAGGACATGTCCGCAGAAGTTAACCACATGCCGCTTAGCGCTCAGGCAGCAGGCTTTACTGATTTCGTTTTGCCACTTAACAAAATTCCAGCTAAGCTAAAAAAATTGGCGGCTGCGCTTGAAATTCACCCTTCGTAGGTGTTCGCCTCAACTTAGCGCAAGGGCGAGTCCCAGCCTGAAACAAGCTTTCTTCTGCCGTTAAGTACTCTAACTGAGGTTGGTGAAGCAGGGCTAAAATGTCATCAGCACAGCATGCCCCGCTTCTTTGCGGGGAACACCAGACGGCGCCTTCTTTTGTTGTTCCGGATATTCTTAATTTCAAAAAGGAAGACCAGCGGGGCTAAATCATCTACAACAAGAACTTTGGCCATACAATAACCTAATCAAATATTTATCCAGTTATTATTAAAACTTAACAGGCTTGATTGCTGCCTATCTCAAATGGCTTTAAATTTCACGTTTATACAAAACTTCACAGGTTCTTTTTTTATTTTAGGTTCGTTTAAATTTCGTAAGGTTTAGGTTCAAAAAAAATCTTTATCTTGAACATCTTTTAAAATCAAAGTTTCTCTCTCTCCTTACCTCCGTACTTGTTTAAATAACTATAAAGAAAAAATACACATGCCTAAAGCTGATACAGATAAAACCAAAATACTTTCCAAGAACCTTTTCCCGGTTGTAGGCATAGGCGCATCTGCCGGTGGGCTGGAAGCATTTAAAAAGCTGGTAAAGGCAATACCCGAAAAATCCGGTATGGCCTATATATTAGTACAGCATTTACATCCGGATCATAGCAGTGCATTACAGGAAATTTTGCAGAGGGAAACCAATACCCCGGTTAAAGAAATAAGCGATAATGTAAAAGTAGAACCCGATCACATTTATATTATCCCTCCCAATAAAATGCTTATAGCAACCGATGGCGTTTTAAAATTGAGTCCCAGGCCAAAGGAGCAGAGAAATATGCCTATTGATCTTTTTCTTTCATCGCTTGCAGAAATACACCAGAGCCATGCCATAGGAATTGTATTATCCGGTACGGGTGTTGACGGCACCCTGGGATTGAAAGATATAAAAGCGCAGGGCGGAATCACTTTTGCCCAGGATCTTGATAGCGCTGCATACGATGGCATGCCGCAAAGCGCTATTAATGCGGAGGTGGTGGACTTTGTGCTTGCCCCGGAAAAAATGCCGCAGCAATTACTGGAGCTCAACCGTACTTTTAATGTGCTTCCTTCACCGGACCATGCTACACCAGAACAGCTAACGGAGGAGGAAAGCTTTAAAAAAGTGCTCGCCCTTCTACGCCTGCGCAGTGGCGTTG
>JBBSBD010000511.1:0-3152 GCA_038251675.1 Chitinophagales bacterium
ACCACAGATGCGTGAGGCGTAAGGTTAAAACGCAATCCCCATAATCTTTACATCCACCCCTGGCTGCAAAAACTACCGAAGGTTACGTGCAACATCGACTTCATTGCTTGTGCTTCGCACACAACGAAGTCTTAGATGTTAGCTGCCGTATTTGTTTATTTTCTCCTTAAATCTAATTGCTCCTGATTTATCCAATCCAAAAATAAAATACATTCCACTTTCTAATTGATGAATATCAACTTTTAAAACTTCTTTGGAGATTGTGTACATAGTCTTTCTTGGAATACCCAATATATCTATTACGATTATTTTAGTAATAAATTGATTTTCCGTCTTTATTGTTATGAAATCAGTAGCAGGATTTGGGAATATACTTGTTTTATCTTTTCCCGATTCATGGATGGATGTTGTTATTCCTTCGATGCTATCACAATCAATTTGATTATAACTCAAATTGATTAATCCCAAATTATTGTCTTCATAACATCTGAAGTAATAAAAAGGAGCATCAAAGGGTTGAAGTATTGTCCTATCATGGAATAAATGAGAGTTAATCGAACCTATTCCTTCTATCACCCTGATGTCACTGTACTCACCTTGGTTGAATGGATCAGGAAATCTGATATCCTGAAAAGCTAGAGAATGTCCATTAATCTCAATTGTACCTATGGAATCTACTACAAAAGGAGAAGGGCTCCATCCTCCAAAAGACATGTATTCGAGAGTATCATCTGTAGTGCGGTTAAAATCATACAAGAATAGTCCCCCATACCTATCAAATCCGGTTATAACGCGATTTTCTTCGAAAACATACAAGTATTCCTCAAATGTATCGATGAGATTATTTTGACCGACTGAAATGATTTTGGACAATAATTTTTTGTATGTATGAGTCCCTACAACAGTATCTTCAGGAATAACTTCAACTGTATTTAGCCCATAAGCCCCGTAGGCACTATATTCATAAGACCATTTAGCACCCACAGGAAACCAGTTGATCTGACTAATCAGCGGAACCAATAGTAAAAGTTGAATAAGTATACAAACTATAGTTTTCATTTTCGATGGTAGCTAACGACCGAGGCTATAAGCAGTGGCGGTTCATCGCGCAAATCTACCAAGTAGCCTTAATCTGTATCAAGATAATAAACTGTCGGGAAACGGATACCCGCCATTGTTTATAGCCAGTGTTATATGCCGCCCTTTTATTATGGTATTATTACATATCAATTGTATGCACTTTCAGGATTTGCTTTCATTCCCCCAAGTAATGCATTACAATAATCCTTTCTTCCCTGAAATCACTCAGAAATATACCACTATATTTAACAAGAGCACTTTCTCCTATAACATGGGTTTATTGCTTAAAAAGTAATTTTTCAAAGAAAGCTAAATCATCTTTAAATTCTTCTTGCTCTGACTTTTTATAAACAAGAGAAAAATAAGCACCCTGACTATTATTTATAAAAGAAATTATTTTAGCTTCCTCTCCTAAAGGTAAATGTATATTGCTATCATAAACTACAAACTTAACAATTGCAGCAATTTTAATTGCATCAAAATTATCATTTAGTGGATTGTGTTTAATCCACTTATCATTTATGATTTCAAATTTTTTCATACTGAATTTAGATTTTAACTTTAATGATAGTTGTACTCGGTAAATTGTTAAATTGCACTGATGCATTAAAATTAAAGCCCAACGATTATGGTTATGAGTAATGGCGTTCTATGCTAATATCTTTTGAAGACATTTAGTCATGATCATTGTAAAGTTCTTATTTTACTTCGATATCCGCTATTACTTATAGGAGCCAATGTTATATGCCGACATTTTGTTACGATATTTTCAAAGTTTTATTGTATGCACTTTCAGGATCTATTTTCATTCCTTCAAGTAATTCATTATAATAATCCTTTATTCCCTGGACCTCGTTCAAAAATATACCACTATATTTAATTAGAGCACTTTCTCCTAAAACATAGTTTGATACAATTTTAAATATAGGTAGCGCGACTCTATAGCCGTCAGTTTCATTCAAGTCTTCGTCAATAGCTTCATTCTTTGCTGAAAGTTCATGTTTGGTATAGTCTATTATATTAGTTATTAATCCAGCGATTCGTATTACAATATGAGGGTGTTTAAGATCCTTATAATAAAACGGACCACTGTATCTAAATAATTTTAATCTATATATACCAATACCTGCAATTACAATTGAAATCAAAGTCATTAACGTATCCTTTGTCCGTATTTTGCTTGGAAATTTCCTCCAATAATGTAAAATATGCTTTCCTAATCTAATTCCAGCCAAGTTGTCAGCATCAATTTCATTGACGTGACTAGTTTTATCATAATCTGATTTAGACTCTGTAACTTCCTCTATAATATCAAAATTCAATTTCGATGAATTTTGAATTATATGACCTGCTTCATGATAAAAAAGGTATAAAAGACAAGTTTGATGCATTAGGCCCCAAATAGGATAATCGCATTGGTTTTGTATTATTGCTATTCTCTTCAATTCATAACTCCTGTTAAACCAGCCTTCATCATGATCGAACAAATCTTTAAGTTTAACAATGGTGCCCCTGTTAATGCTTATGATTCCAATTCCGCCTTTCTTCGAAGCCCACCCATTAATGGAATCGCAAGAATTGTAAAATATTTTTGTTGGTTTAATATCTTGATAATCACTAAGATTGTTGTCAAGATACTCTTGAAAGAATTGATAATGTTCATTAAAGATTGTTTCACTAGCTAATCCTTCAAACCTAAAAACTCGATACATACAATCATCTGAGGATTCGCTAACAAATGTTTTGTTTATTAGAATATCGATATTGGCATTATAGTCTATCATCATGCATTTTATTCTTCTCAAAGTGGCATATAACGGTTCTCGGCTTGGCGATGTGGCGGAAATCGAAGCACAAATTTTCAACTTTCAACAAAAGTTTAATTGAAAAACTGAACTTCAATTTACCACTAAACCCGCCATATTGCCAAACCGATGTTGCACGAAACCTTCGGTAGTTTTCCCAAGCCATTAATCTTTTCTACGTTTACCGATTCAATTATTAACTAAAATCAATGATGATGAAAAAAAACTGAATTACAACAAGCCACTGGTGATACACTGGTGGCACAA
>JBBSBD010000512.1:0-3130 GCA_038251675.1 Chitinophagales bacterium
AAATGGCGCTGTTATCGTTGATGCAGATATCACGGACGCACGTGAAAAAGGAACTCCTGATGGCAAGCCGCATCCCGGTTTAAAGCGGGACAAAGGACATATCGGTTTCCTCGGGCATGGATCAGTAGTTCAGTTTCGAAATATCCGAGTGAAAGATTTATCCGGACAATAATATAAGGAGATGCCCTTGCATTTTTGCGTGAATGAAGTTGTTAAGTAGTTAAAACCAAGAAGGTTTAATTGAATGCTTTAATAAAAGAACTCTGGAAAAAACCTTCTTGGTTTGAGCCATTCAAACGGTGCATAATATAATTGGTCCATTCATGTGGCCCGAGCCTCGCCGGTAATTTCTTAACTTAGCGTACACAACAACTACTATTATGATCAACATCAAAAAAGAGCAAATCAAACAGGAAGTTTTTGATCTTTATGACGACTATGCACACAGCCGTGTCAGCAGAAGGGATTTTGTACAAAAGCTATCCACGTATGCCGTTGGTGGCATTACCGTAACTTCCCTCATGAGTTTTCTCATGCCAGATTATCAAACTACTGCTGAAGTTAAAGCAGATGACCCTGGTTTGAAATCGGAATATATCCATTATAATTCCACTAAAGGCGGCGGTGATATCAAAGCCTTATTGTCAATGCCCGCAGATGCGAAACAAAAACTGGGCGGTATCGTAGTGGTTCATGAAAACCGCGGCCTGAATCCATACATTGAAGATGTGGCGAGAAGAGCTGCCCTGGCTGGATTTATCACCATTGCGCCAGATGCACTCACTCCCCTGGGTGGCTATCCCGGTAACGACGATGCGGGCCGGGAGATGCAGAGCAAGCGAGATAGAAATGAAATGCTTGAAGATTTTATAGCGGCCTATGAATACCTTAAAAACAACAAAGACTGTAATGGCAAAGTAGGTGTAGTGGGTTTCTGCTTTGGGGGAGGAATTGCCAATATGATGGCCGTGCGTATTCCGGATTTGGCTGCGGCCGTACCGTTTTATGGTAGCCAGCCGTCAGCAGAAGATGTTCCTAAAATAAAGGCGCCTTTGCTGCTCCAGTATGCAGCACTAGATACACGTATCACCGGGGGCTGGCCTGCCTACGAAGATGCTTTGAAAGCTAACAACAAAGTATACACGGCTTATATATATCCCGGTGTAAACCATGGCTTCCATAATAATACCACACCCAGGTACGACAAAGACGCCGCAGAACTTGCATGGAAGCGTACCATTGATTTTTTTAATGAAAAATTGAAATAGCCTGCAATCAGTTTATATGATCCACCCGATGGAGTCAACAGCATGAATAACATGATTAAAACCGGTATTTTTTAAATTATTAAGGGCGTCGGGAAAAATCAAATATGTAATTAATTCACTTTTGTCGTCCTGCGAAAATTTCGTTCCTTTAATTAAGTATGATTGTAATGCGCCGGTCAATCCAGTGTGCAAAATTTATTAATAAAAAGTATATGAGAAAGATTTCTTTATCCATTGTTTTGATATTTACAGGTTGTTCTTTATTTGCTGATGTAAGCCTGCCAAATTTCTTTGGTGATAATATGGTATTGCAGCGTGGTAAGCCTATACCTATTTGGGGCCATGCAGGAGCTAAGGAAAAAATAACCGTTCAGTTCAACCATCAAACCAAAACAACCAAAGCAGATAAAACGGGCAAATGGATGGTTACATTAGATAATGAAAATGCGGGGGGGCCTTACATCCTTTCTATCAGTGGAAAGAACACCATTACTTTTAATAATGTGCTGGTGGGCGAAGTGTGGATCTGCTCCGGGCAGTCTAATATGGAGATGCCCATCGCAGGGTGGGGTAAAATAAATAATTACGAACAGGAAATCGCTGCCGCCAATTATCCGATGATCCGGCAAATTAAGGTGCCCAACACCATTAGCTCAATACCGAAGGATGACATTCCGCCGGCGGACTGGAAAGTATGCAGCCCGGAAACGGCGGGGGATTTTACTGCTGCGGGTTACTTCTTTGCAAGAGCATTATATAGTGAGCTAAAAATTCCCATTGGACTTATCAATACTTCCTGGGGTGGTACGATGGTGGAAACATGGACGAGCCGTCAGGCTTTTGAAAACAGTGATGAATTTAAAGATATGATTGCCGGCATGCAGCTATTGAATTTGGATTCTATGGCAAAAATAAAAAAAGAGGCAAGCCTTAAACGCATAGAAGTCTTGCAGGGTTCTATAGATAATACCGATGCCGCAACATGGGGCGAACCAAATAAAGATGACAGCAACTGGCCAATTATGCAATTGCCCAATTTGTGGGAATCTCAGCGACTTGGCGACCTGGATGGCATCGTGTGGTTTCGCAAAACGATTACCGTTTCATCGGCCGACGCAGGCAAAGCTGCTACATTGCAACTCGCAATGATCGACGACAACGATGTTACCTATGTAAACGGAACAAAAGTCGGCAGTACGAATGGTTATAATGTAAAGAGAAATTATACTGTTGCCGCAGGTGTTTTAAAGGAGGGCAACAATGTAATAGCGGTTCGTGTGGAAGATACCGGCGGTGGCGGCGGCGTTTATGGCGACGGGGTTGATATGAAACTGACTATCAGCAATGATGCAATACCGTTGCACGGGGATTGGCATTTTAAAGTGGAGGAAATAACCGGAGGCTCAGCTTCCATTGGACCTAACAGTTACCCCACGCTGCTCTTCAACGCTATGTTGAACCCATTGATTCCTTTTGCCTTCAGGGGCGTTATCTGGTACCAGGGAGAAACAAATGCAGGCCGGGCTTACCAATACCGGAAGGCTTTTCCTCTTATGATAACTGACTGGCGCAAACGCTGGAACGATCGTGACTTTCCTTTTTATTTTGTACAGTTGGCTTCCTTCAATTCAGCTAATGGAAACAGCAATAATGGAAGCACCTGGGCCGAATTAAGGGAGGCGCAGGAAAAAACTTTATCACTTCCTAACACGGGCATGGCGATTACAACCGACATCGGTAATTCATCTGACATACATCCGAAAAACAAACAGGATGTAGGCAAACGGCTTGCTGCGATTGCCCTTCACAATGTGTATGGCGAAAACAATGTGTATAGCGGTCCCGTGTACTCAGGTATGAAA
>JBBSBD010000513.1:0-3104 GCA_038251675.1 Chitinophagales bacterium
AGAAATCTTTCATTCCACTGCGATGGTAAAAGCAATTCAAAATTGATTTCCTTACTTATTTTTCCTAGCACCCGGCAGAATGGAACGGTAATTACCTGGCCTTCGATAGTGTCATTTTGAAATGATTTCGCTTCCAGGATTGTTACATCTGGCAGGCGTAAATCTTTAAGCTGTTCGCAGGGGATGCATGGCTTTGAACCGGAGTTGATTTGTGCCAATAAAACCAATGGGATGAAGCTTACGGGCAAAGCAAAAAACAGGATCAGTTTTTTCATTTTATAATTTTTTAATTCGGATAACCAGGAAAAATTGTGTTCTAAAATTTGAAATCAAGAGGGCGGAGTAGTAAATATCTTACATTTCTTTCGACAAATAAGGGCGAGGCATTGTCGATACAAAAATAAAAGTTCTGCGAACAGTATTACGAAATAAAACGAATAAAGAAAAAGTAGTAAGCGAGTATTAAAAATTCATGCTCGCAGGTTTCATAAAAATTTTGTTGATGAAATCTTCTTTCAATGGTATGAATTCTGAGATTTCAATGCTTTTTAAGATCCACAAAGTGTAGCCACATAATAATGTTGTAGCTTCCATTTTTAGAATATGGAACCATTAAAGTTTGATGTGGTGATTGTGGGAGCAGGCCCTGCCGGTTGTACCGCGGCATTCATGCTTTCGGGAAAAGGCTTGAAGATAGCGCTGCTAGATAAAGATATATTTCCACGGGATAAGATTTGCGGAGATGCTTTTGGCGCTGATGTGACTAAACAATTTCATTTAATTAATGAAGGGCTTACAAAAAAATTACATCAATTTACAAAAAAGGTTCCCTCAAACGGAGTGCGTTTTTTTTCTCCTAACCATAAATTAATGGATATTGATTTTGCTGTTCCGAAAGATAAATTTGGAGGCGGCTTTGTAGCCAAACGTTGGGATTTTGATAACTTCTATTTCTCCGAAGTCAGTACATTATCCGACGTGGAAATTTTTCAACATCAACAGGTAACGGAAGTAGTAAGTTCCCATGATAAAATTTTATTAAAGACTTCCACTTCATCTTTTGAGGCTAAGATGGCGCTCGGTGCAGACGGGGCACACTCAGTACTCAACAGAAAGCTCACAGAAAATAAAGTAGAAAAAAAACATTATTGTGCAGGGCTAAGACAATACTATGCAAACGTGAAAGGATTTCATCCTCAAAACCATATCGAGCTGCACTTTTACAAAGAATTGTTGCCGGGATATTTTTGGATATTTCCATTACCTGGCAATAACGCAAACGTAGGTTTAGGAATGCTGTCAAGCGAGGTAAGTAGAAAAAAAATTAACCTGAAGGAAAGACTAACGGAACTGATTAAAAACCATCCTAACCTAAAAGAACGTTTCAAAGATGCAACGCCATTAGAAAACATTCAAGGCTATGGGCTTCCGCTTGGTTCCGTAAAAAGGTCAATTTCAGGTAAACGCTTTTTGTTGTTGGGCGATGCTGCGGGGCTTATTGATCCTTTTACCGGGGAAGGAATTGCCAACGCAATACGAAGTGGACGGGTTGCTGCGAGTCATGTGCTAAAAGCTTTTGAACAAAACAGGTTTGACGCAAACTTTAACCTGCAATATGATAAAGAAATCTATTATAAAATGTGGACCGAATTCCGGTTTGGGCACTCAATGCAAAAGCTATTCCGTTATCCCCGCATCATTAATTTTGTCGTAAAAAAAGCAAACAAAAATAAGTCGGTACAATTGATGTTAAGCGCAATGCTAAACAACTTTGACATGAAAAAAGAACTGGTGAAGCCTTCGTTTTATTTTAAATTATTCTTTACCTAAAGAGGTGGCAACATCCGGATTTTTATTTATCTTTTTCATCAATCATAGAAAATCATTTAATCGAGGGTCCAGATATTTTTTCCTCAACCAAACTCCGGCCCCAAAATCGCAAATTGACTTTCCGGCACGCCGGGAAACTTATTTGTGCCACGATACATCCGAATAAAGGAACGCTGTTCTGTAAACCCAATTGAAGATAACCAGGCAATCCACTCATCTTCAAAATGCATTGCATCCACAATCACAGGTTGGCCTATACAGTTTGATAATGCAGCAGCAAAAAGATCCTTTGCAATAGTTACATCTTTGGCAACAACAGGGCCGATGTGTGTGAAGTCATGCCCATGGCGTCCTAAGCAATAGCCCAGGATTTCACTATTGTCTTCAATCAAATATCCTAATTCAGAAGCACCTTCCAGCATCCATTCTAATAACATTTGACGATCTGCTCCAAAAATTTGCCGGTCAAAATTTGCAATTGCTTTTAGATCTTTTTTCTCAAGCGGCCTTGCTAAGGAAGTTGTAATATCTTTTGCAACCACTTTTGTACTCATCCTGATAATGCGGTATTCATCAACAAAATTCAATTTTAAATATATCTCGCGGCCCGCTCGTGTAGCATCTAATTTTATAGTTTCTTCATTTTTCAAAACATGTAACGCTTCATGCAGCAGTTGCATTCCTATGCCATGCCCACGGCTACCAGGATCTACCAATACCATTCCAATCCAACTGAAAAAATTTTGGTAACGAATTGTTGTAACTGTTCCAATAACATTTTCGTCGCAGGTAGCTACAAGGCAATCATGCGGACTAAGATGTAAAAATATTTCCCAATCCCGCGCAAGTTGATTCCATTTGGTGGCACGGCATAATACCAGGCCGGCTGCAATATCATCATTTCTCATTAAGCGGAATACAATCATTACATTGTTTGTTTAAATAACTTATTCGTTAAGATATGCCTGCTAAAATTATAAAATGAAAGTGTGTGTACATTTAATTATTATTTATTTATTTTTATTATAACACTCCCAAAGTGCACAAAAGAACATAAATTATCTTCGATTAATTTATACAATTGACGGCAGTTTGTTTTAAACATTGACATACATGCAAAGCAAAGCTTTTCGGGAGAAGTATTTCTTACTCGCATTCTGTTTCTTATTTATTAATACTATGGTTGTTGCACAACATTTCAGAACAAAAAAAACGGCAGAAGGTATAGAGATAATTGAGAATGGAAAAAAAGTTTTGTTTTACCAGGTACAGCC
>JBBSBD010000514.1:0-3086 GCA_038251675.1 Chitinophagales bacterium
AATACAATTGTCAATATCGATGGCTGCCGCCTTAGGGCTGGCAATACTGAATGGGATATAGGCAGCTTTACGTCCAACGAGATTGAACTGAAACTGGTCGGGGACACTGATAGGGCATGCCTGCTCGCAGAGCTGGCAGGCAGTACAATCTTCGACTACCACATAACGGGGCTTTTTAATAATAGTGGCCTCGAAATTATTTTCAGCAATCTTATTGATATTGCCAACTTCGCTGCTTGTAAAAATAGTGATGTTAGGATGCCTTGAAATTTCCGACACCTTAGGGGTTGTTATACAGGCTGCGCAATCCAGTGTAGGGAAAACCTTGCTGAGCAAGATCATTTTCCCGCCTATGGATAAATCTTTTTCGATCAGCAGAACCTTAAATCCAGTGTTGGCCAGGTTTAATGCTGCTTCGCCACCTGCAATGCCACCGCCAACAACAAGCGCATCAAACGAAGTATTATTTAATTGTTCACTCATTATTGAGGGTTTGATGTTTTTAGTAAATATTCGTTAAAGCTTTTTATTTGCTTAACAAACGATTCGCTGCAAACCGAACAGATGGCAGCCATTCGCAACCGTGCCGGCTCAATTCCTTTTTCTTTCATCAGTTCATGCGTGCGACTTACCACATTCCCGGTTTTTTCGGTACACGATTCACCGAAAATGCAGTCGCTGCCATCGGCAGCAATAAAAACGCCGTCGAAGCCTTTTTCGTAGGCACGTAAAATCCACCTCGATTTTATACCGCTCGAACAGGGAACCGTAATCGTATATACAGTCGGGGGATAATGTAATTTAAGTAATCCCGCCATATCGATAGCGGGATCGCTTATTTTTTCGGTCGAAAAGACTAATATTTTAGCGCTTTTCCTGATTTTTTCAGCCATGAGCTTTGTTTATTGCTTCTTCATATAAACTTTGAAGTATCCGTTTTCTTCAACGGCGCCTAAATAGGTGTGACCTTGTTTGTTGCACCATTTTGGGATATCACTTTTTGTTCCTTCGTCGGCCGAAAGTATTTCCATAATATCACCTGCTTTAATGGTGCCTATTGCTTTTTTTGCTTCCAAAAGTGGGCCAGGACAAGCTGTTCCACGTGCATCCACTGATTTGGCTACTACTGCATTTTTTAATTCTTCGGTTGTCATCATGATTGTTTTTTTTAGTGTTAGATTAATTTTTAAAAGTGCTTAGTATATTGTGCTTAGTGCCTGGTGCATAGTGCTTGGTGCTTAGTGCTTGGTACTTGGTGCTTAGTGTATTGTGATTAGTGCTTGGTGCATAGTGCTGTATATTTAATGATTAGTATGGTTTTTGGAATTTGGATCTTGAAATTTGAATCTTGGTTATTTCCCCTCCCTAAACCCTATCCCGATAGCTATCGGGACCTAACCTCTTAAATAAACAGTTGCATGCTGCTTTCACCTGCATCGCAAACAAAAGTTGCTGCACCGGCGTAACTCAGGTGAGGATAGTCCATCATTTCTTCTTTTTTGAAACCCATAAGGTTCATGGACATTTCGCAAACTACAATTTCGATTCCTAATTCACCGGCATCTTTGAACATTTGTTCAAGGCAAAGTACGTTTTGACTTTTCATCAGATGTTTGATCATTACCGGTCCCATACCAGCCATATTCATAGTTGATAGTTTTAATCTATCTTTTCCCTTTGGCAGCATCAGTCCAAACATTTTTGAAATAAAATTTTTCCCATGTACATGCTTATCTTTTGCTCTAAGCGCCGAAAGTGCCCAAAACGAAAAGAATAATTTCACTTTGGTATCCATGGCAGCTGCAGCTAATGAAATAACCATAGTAGCCAGGATTTTATCAAAATCGCCTGATACCACAGCTATTGATAACTGATCAATCCGTGAATTTTCGAGGCGTGTAACCTTGCCCTGCAATGACTCAATTTGTTCCTGAAGCTTGTTGATCTGATCTTTCTGTTCCTGTTCCATTTGTGTTTTATTTTTATTTTTATTCTCTTTGCCGTTACCTTTTTTTTAACCAATAACAAAATAAGGCACTTCAAAGGATATCTTTATTAATACGTAAGTACTGAAGTTGCTGAAAGTACTTCTTCAACAACGGTTCCGGCAGCTACCAGCTTTGAGCCGGCAATTAATTCGTCTTCTTTGATAAACCGCTCTTTGATGCATGGGGAGCATAATAATAGTTCGCCACCTAATTCGATAAAAGTATCTATCAATTTTTCGAGCGGCATTAAACCCTGCGCATTCACATTCCGGGCAGCTCCTTTTTTTGCCAGTAAAACAGCAGAAGCCTGCAATATCACTACAACTTTTACATCCACGGTTTGGGCAGCGGTTGCAACTACAAAAGGAAGAGTTGCCTTTTCCTGGTTTTCAGGTCCTGTAGTGCTGATGATCACTAATTTTTCTATTTCAGCCATGATTCATGTTGTTAGTTAAATAATGCAGCAAAATTAAATGCTTTGGTACAACGGTTTCCCGAACACTGTGTGCAGTATAGCGTTTATACATGTGATATAGTTCACATTTAGTATCTTTGCCGTATGAATAATAATTGTAAAGCCTGTGTTTTCAGATCTAGGGCTGCAGAAACTTTAAATGATGATAATGTTGAGCTTTTATCGTGTAATAACGTTACTGTAAATTTCAAAAAAGGGAATTCAATATTTACACAGGGTGCGTTTTCGACCAATGTGGTTTATATACGGAGCGGTTTGGCGAAAATTCATATTACAGGCCCCTATCACGAACAAATTGTCCGCATTGTTAAAGCGCCGCGTTACCTTGGTCTGCCAACAACTATTGGTGATAAAATAAACCAGTATTCGGTTACCGCTATCAGTGATGTTGAGGTCTGCTTTATCGATATCAGTGTTTTCCGCCAGCTACTGAAAGATACCGAGCATTTTTCATTTGAGATAATTCTTGACTTGTGTACGGACGAACTGGAATCCATACGCAGATGTGCTAATCGCACACAAAAACAAACACGCGGGAATATTGCTGATGTTATTTTAGATTTTGCTGACCATATTTTTGAAACCGATACATTCACCTTACCTGTTTCGCAGGCGGAACTTGC
>JBBSBD010000515.1:0-3079 GCA_038251675.1 Chitinophagales bacterium
CTAACAATGAATCAGCATGGCTTGCCTGGCTGGCTGTGACTTTAATTGTTTCAATGATCTGCATATTATTGAAGCCTGGGAATGCCTGCCACAAACAGGCTGACATTCCGCAAATTATCGGAGATGAGAACGAAGTTCCATTTACACTTGATAATATCCCACCTGGATTTGAAACTCCTCCCGGGGCAAAAACAGCTGACCCTACTCCCTGCGCTGAAACTGTTGGTTTAATTCGTCCGTCGTAAGTCGGGCCTACCGAACTGAAAGAAGCCCTGACCCCGCTGGCATCAACAGCGCCAATAGTAAATACACTGTCGCCGTCAGCAGGAGCAATAATATACTTCCATGTGTTTCCTCCTTCATTACCGGCGCTGTTAACAACGAGTATCCCTTTCTCTGCAGCTTTATCAGCACCTTTAGTAACAACAGTTGTATTTCCATTCATATCAGCATAAGTGTGGTTCGCTTCCGGGCTTTCAGTAAACACGGAGTAACCAAGTGACGAATTTATCAAATCCGCACCAATGCTATCAGCAAACTCAGCCGCACTCACCCAATAATACTCTTCAATTATTGATTCAGTTGCACCCACTTCAGAGCGCAAAAGCCAGTAATCTGCTTTAGGAGCCGTACCAACCATTTGCCCGCTGCTGTTTGCTGCCATGCACGAAAGCACCATGGTACCATGTGAATGCATGGTAGTTGCATAAACATTGTTTCCCGGCTGGGCAAAATCACGGGTTCCCTTTATTTGATTGTTAGCGCGCAGACTGTCGAAACAGGTCATTATATCAGCGGAATTAAAACCTGCATCTATCACAGCAATTGTCATGCCCTGGCCACTATATCCCTTATTGTGTAAATCCTGTCCTTTTATTTGATTAATCTGGTTGAAGGCTGCACCATAATTATAAGTATCAGAAGTTGCTGTTCCGTAATTTGTATTGAGCCAGGGATTTACCGATTCCGATCTGAAAAATGATTTTTCAGAATCTGAAGACGAGGTCTGTTTCTTTTGGGTGTTTTGAATTTTAATTTCTGAAACAAAAGGCAGTGTCAGAATTTTAGCAGCAGCCTCAGAATTTGCTTCAACTACAATCGTATTGAACCAACGTGAACGGGTTAGTATCTTCGCCCCTGTTTTAATTACCTCTTTTACATACTGCTCATTCACAGGTATATCCGCCTGATCAAAAGCAATATGTTGTTTTAAGCGGCGCTCCACCGATTTATCACTAAGGTATTTTGAAGCATATATTTCAGTGCTCTTTTTTACTGCTTTATCTTTAAATTGCAAAACATATATTTCATCTACAGATGGCTGAGCGTTTAATGAAGTCATTAACATGAATGATACAAGTAGAATCAGTAAATTTTTCATCCGCAAGAGAATTTTTACAAAGATAGTAATGAATAGGGTTCTTACATTAGAAATCTGTTTCTATCATGCTAAATCGCAAGTGTAGAATTAGATTTAACTCGTAAAATCTAAAATTTATTGATGCTGATCTAAATAATGTAATTTTACATTTTTAATCATCAGGTATATATGCGTATTGATATCATCACTATTTTCCCGGAAATGTTCGAAGGTCCATTCAAACATTCTATGATAAAGCGGGCGCAGTCGAAAGGACTGGCTGAAATTCACCTTCATAATTTACGCGATTATTCCGACAACAAACACCGTAAAGTTGACGATTATCCCTTTGGCGGCGGCGCAGGAATGGTAATGATGATACAGCCTATTTCTGCTTGTATTGATAAACTAAAGGCGGAAAGGGAATATGATGAGGTTATTTTCATGACTCCCGACGGTTCATTGTTCGACCAGCCCATGGCCAATAAACTATCAATGGCCGGCAACCTGATACTCATGTGCGGGCATTATAAAGGGATTGACGAAAGACTGCGTGAACATTATTTTACCAGCGAAATCTCCATTGGCAATTATGTGCTTACCGGAGGTGAACTGGCGGCAGCGGTAGTAACTGATGCCATTATACGGCTTTTGCCGGGAGTATTGAGCGATGAAACATCGGCATTGTTGGATTCATTTCAGGACAATTTGTTATCACCGCCTGTATATACCAGGCCTGCGGATTATAACGGATGGATTGTTCCTGACATTCTGGTATCAGGCAATGAAAAGGAGATCAGGAAATGGCAAAATGAAAAGGCTTTGGAGCGCACAGCCTCGCGCAGACCGGATATGTTAAAGAAATAGGGCAGCGATAACAAGCAACTTCCAGCGGTTTATGATTTGTTAATTATCAAATTATTTTGTATTTTTGCTTATACAAATCAATTAAAAAAAACAAGGTTATGGGATTATTAGACTCATTAAAAAGACTTTTCAGCACATCTAAAGATGTTACAGCCACAAAAGCTGCAGAATTGAAAGATGCAACAGTATCCAAAGCAGGTGATTTAAAAGATGCGACTTCGGCAAAAGCCACTGAACTAAAAGAAAAAGCAGCTCAAGGAGTTGAAACAGCAAAAGAATACACCAAAGAAGTAGTTGAAAAACTTGATGTTGTTGTTGATGATGTTAAAGAAAGAGCCAAAGAGGTGACGGAGAAAGCAAAAGAATTTGGTGAAAATCTTAAAGAAAAGGCAGGAGATGCATATGAGAAATTTGATGATAAAGCTGCCGGCCTTGTGGATAAACTTGAAGAAAAAATAAGAGGCACTGTGGATGAAACAAATGAAACTGTTGCTGAACCCGTAGTTGAAGCGAACGTACCGTTTGCGGAAAAAGTGGAAGAAAAAGTGGAAGAAATTAAAGTAAAAGCCGCTGAGCCTGTTAAATCTGCGCCACACACAAAACCCAAAAGGTAAAAACTCAACTTAAATGCAAACTTTTAAATCCTTATGAAAAATAATTCATAAGGATTTTTTTTGCATACGATCGATCCTACATCGCGTATCGGATTTTAAAAATATATTTTACATGATCTTGTCCTGACATATCCTACAAACCCTTAATATTGTATAACATTAACTTTAATCGAAAAAGTTTAATAAAATCAATTTATATATCAACTAACGAGAAGGGATATGCGACATTTTGAAACAG
>JBBSBD010000516.1:0-3070 GCA_038251675.1 Chitinophagales bacterium
CCAACCCCAAAATATATTATAGACGCGTTGTTAACTTTTGCTTCATCGGCTACAAACTTCATTAAAGAAGGAACATCGCTGATGTTGTCAATGCTGTTGAGTGTTGGTTTAGCAGGATCGTAACCTCGTGCGTTGATGGTGGTGGTATCCATACCAGATGCATAAAAATCACCAACCTTTTGCCCAATGCTTCCTGCGCTGTTACTGGCTTTTGAAACACTGTCCAATATATTTTGTAAACGTATACGTTGCGGGTAATTCATGAACATATAGGCACCTACACCTGATTGTGAAGATGGTATTTGAGCACTGTCGTACCACCTGCGATTCACATACATGAAGAAATTATCACCGGGTTTTACTGTTGAATCTATTCCTCGTATGTCGGTAAATTTTTGTTCTGTGGTGTTGTTATTGCATGCTCCAAAGAACAGAAGGCCTATAAAAAGAAATGGTATTTTTTTCATACATGAACTTTTCTATAAAGATTAATGACCGGCTAAAGATAAGCTTCCTCTATTGATACAAGTTACCATTCAAAAAAGTTCTTGTTGAATAATATCATTGTTGAAGAAGAAGAAAAATAATTATGTGATAAGTAGTGGAATAGGAAGAAGAGGTATACCTGCCGGGGCGGAAACGTTTAACATTAATCATGTCCAAATTGTGAATAGATAAAGACATCATTATTTTTTCGGCTGTTCGGGAGACCAGGCCTCGGCTCTCACGAGTGGATAGATTGGGCTTCGGAAGAAGTGGTGGCACCCGCGGGGGGTGAAAATTGCCTTGCCCTCTCCATAAGAGATATGACCGAACTCAATCACGCGGATAAAAACTAACTTCGAAAAGATTTGACATAGCTCAAATTAATATGAGATTTTTTACCAATAATGCAATGACAGTACCTGCTTTTTCTCAAAGGCTTTTTCGACCGGTAGATAATAGCCCGCTTATTATTTTCAGGATAATATTCGGGTTGCTGTTAGCGTATCATTTTTCAACGGCACTTTTCAATGGGACAATTTACCTCGATTTTATCAAGCCACCTTTTACTTTCAACTATATCGGTTTTGAATTTTTACAACCGCTGCCTGGTTATGGAATGTATTATTATGTGGGGCTTATGATAATATTGGCCCTGATGATAATGTTGGGAGCATGGTATCGAGTAGCAATGATAACCTTTACATTATTATGGACGATGCTCTACCTGATGCAAAAAGCCGGTTATAACAATCATTATTATTTAATGCTTTTATTGTGCTGGATAATGGTGTTTATGCCGGCTAACCGTTATTGTTCGATGGATGTAAAAAGAAAGGCCGTGATTAAAACAACTACATGCCCCCAATATTGTATTTGGATTTTTATGGCGCAGGTAGCAATTGTATATTTTTTTTCCGCAATAAGCAAGTTGACTCCCGCCTGGCTATCGGGAAAATTTATTGCGATACAATTTTCGAGGTTAAGTGTTCATCATATATGGGGTATAATGTATGGTGCAAAATGGTTTCAATTAATGATTTGCTATGGCGGCTTTTTCTTTGATTTACTAATTGTTCCATTATTACTTTGGAAGAGAACGAGGAACTATGCATTTCTTTTTTCCTGCCTTTTTCATCTTTTTAATTCCTTTACTTTCAGGATTGGAATTTTCCCCTACTTAGCCATCGCTCTAAACTTATTTTTTATACACCAGCCACCCACTAATGAAAATAAAAGTTCTTTGCAAGTTGATTCTTTTAAACGAAGATTGATATCTTATGGTTTTGGTATCTATCTTTTATTTCAGGCCATTATTCCAATGAGGTCCTGGCTATTTCCGGGGAATGTGTTTTGGAATGAGGAGGGATACCGTATGAGTTGGAAAATGATGTTGCGGACTAAGGGCGGTACTGTATATTTCAAAGTTGTAGACCCGGTGTCTGGTAAAACATGGAAAGTAGATCCTGCTGAGAAGTTTTCTCCTGCCCACGTGATGTGGCTTTCGATCTCACCTGATATCATTTGGCAATATGCTCAAAGGGTGAAACAAGATTTTGCAGAAAGAGGTTTTCCTGCTGTAAAGGTTTATGCGATAGGGCAGGTAACGCTCAACCGTGATAAGCCAAGGCCATTGGTTGACACGACCGTAGATCTTGCTAAGGTGGAGTGGCATCCGTTCCGGCATTCAACGTGGATCACTAAATGACGCGAGCCCGGGATAAGAAGGTTATAAAGAGTATTTTCAAATAGTAAATCCCAAAAGGATTTAATTTGAGCAGCCTCGCATTAGACGCAAGGTAAATAATCAGGGAGTCCTTCGGACTGACCAGCGGGAGTATACGTCCACTCTTATTATCCGGAAAAATGTTCAACATTAATCATTGACAAATGTGAATAGATAAAGACATCATTATTTTTCCGGCTGGTGAGGAGACAAGGCCTCGGCTCTCACGAGTGGGTGGGGTTGGACTTCGGAAGAAGACGGAACACCTGCGGAGGCTGAAGCCGCCTGTTACCGGCTATGCCTTCGCTTCACTACGCCCAGCAGGGGATCATATCAAAAGAATGATCGTCTACTTTTAACGTGTACTGAAAAAGGGAAGCCTTCAACCCCGATTATGATATACCTGTATTTCAAGAAAACGATTGGCAACCTGGGCGGTCGTAAGTACTTTTTTCTCGTCAACTTTCGGATCAAAAGAAGGTGCATATAACGGAGTGGCTGCATTAGGACTTTCGGCCACCAGAAGCAATGTCGAGTGGCGTTTAATTAGAGAATGCCCGCGATTCGGTTTATTGATGTGTTGAAAGAATAGGTTTTTATTTCAAATATTCTTGCCGGAAAACTTTTTGCAAATACGCGGGTGGGCCGGCTCTTGAATTTTTGGGCCCACCCTTGCATTTGCTTTTCAACACACCATCGTAATCCTGTGAGCATTACTCTCCTTCACCAACAGGCTCTGTGCTTGTTCCAAAAAATCCGCGGCCTTGTGCGAAATAAATATTCAAAGGGCTTTCATTCCTCAAAATATCAAGAACACTTTGAAACATAGTGCTGGGAAGATGCATGCGGATAATGTTGTTA
>JBBSBD010000517.1:0-3058 GCA_038251675.1 Chitinophagales bacterium
ATTCGGATTCAGACAACCACCACAGGGTTTAACAGCAAATAGCACTGATACATATAAATCAAATAAGTATCTTTACAACGGCAATCCCGATAGCTATCGGGAGATGCAGGATGAAATGGGATTGAATTGGCTGGATTACGGGGCAAGGTTTTATGATGCGGTTTTAGGTCGTTTTACAGGTGTAGACCCTATTTCTGACAAATTTTAT
This sequence comes from Chitinophagales bacterium, assembly GCA_038251675.1. GTDB lineage: Bacteria > Bacteroidota > Bacteroidia > Chitinophagales > Chitinophagaceae > Ginsengibacter. The sequence goes on from JBBSBD010000517.1 coordinate 209, forward strand.
TATCTCTCAACATACAATTATGCTGGGAATTCTCCTATATCAAATGTTGACTTATGGGGGCTACAGCCAATCGGATATTTAGCTTATATGGAATTTCAAGCCTTGAAAGCTCAATTTTCCGCACCAACACAACGAATAGTTAATTCAGGAGTAAGACTTCTGACTGGTCAGACTCCGACTTCAAGCATGCCTAGTAATGTAAATATACCTAATCGGGATAAAAAAATAATTAATACGGCATCAAAACTTAACGATGCAAAAAATGTTATACAGGGAACAAAGGAAATTGGTAAAATTGCAGCAAAAGATACGGGAAAAGGATTGCAAGGGTTGGGTACAGTTTTAAAAGTAGCAGGTTATGGTTTAGCCCCAATAACAGAAGGGGCTTCTCTTGTGTTAATCGCTCCTGCTGAAGTATTGGATTTAGCAGGTACTACCATTGATGTAAGTCTAGATGTATCAGAGGGAGATTATGGCGATGCTGCATCTAAAGTGGTTATTCAGGGAGTATTTAAGGCTAGTGGTGATGCAATTTCAAAAGAAGCTATTTCAAAAAGTTGGGCATGGGGGGATGATGCCATCATGAATGCAATAAATGAATCCTGGAAGAAGCTTTCAGAAGCAGTAAATGAGGCGGCTTCAGATTCAAGGAAAAAAGAAGAAGAAAAACCAAATAAAAACTAAAAAGACGTTAAAATCCAGATGAATTATTTCAATCTTTTTTTAGGATTAGTTTTAGCAATTATTGGTGTAATTATGGCATTTGTAGATATTAAGAAGAAACTTGAAGGCAAATCTAGTAAATATGGTTATATAATCCGAGGTATTATTGTTGGAATATTGATGTTATTCGTGGGTTTAGCCTTAATCTTGAGAGAATTATTTTAATAGATTTCAAAATTTTATTTAATAATATTTTAGGTTCATCAATTTATATAGCTCAGTTGTCACCACGCTGGCACGGATTCACCGCTACCGCACGAATCCTTTCTCCGCTCCTTCGCGAACTCTTTCACCGAAGGTAATCCTTTCGCGTGCTGTTAGAAATTTGCTATTTTTGTTAAATGAGCAGGAAATACAAATTTCATAATCCGGATGGAGTTTATTTTATAACGTTTGCTGTGCAAGGCTGGGTCGATGTTTTTACGCGTAATGAATACAAAAATATTCTCGTTGATAACCTTGCATACTGTCAAAAGAACAAAGGGTCGGAGCTTTTTGCCCGGTGTATCATGACAAATCATGTGCATTTAATTGCACGTGCTGAAGAAGGAAATTCGTTGTCAGATATACTGCGTGATTATAAAAAGTTCACCAGTAAGGCTGTACTTAAGGCTATTTCGGAAAACAAGAAGGAAAGCAGGAAAGAGTGGCTGCTAAAGCTTTTTGAAACAGATGAGGGTAATAGGTTTTGGCGGGCAGATAACCAACCAGTTGAGCTCTGGAGCTATGCCGTTATTGCTCAAAAACTAAATTATATTCATCAGAATCCTGTTGAAGAAGGGCTGGTTTTTCGGGCCGAAGATTATGTTTATAGCAGTGCTACTGACTATGCTGGAAATAAAGGATTGTTGAATATATGTGTTATCTGATAAATATGAAAGACAGATTTGGTAGGCTAATGGCACGGATTGCAAATCCGCGCCAGCGGGGGTGATGGGTGAAGGTCATTCGTATTTGGACAATAAAGATGGAACTTTTTCAGGAGACTCGGGTAAAGATAAAACTAGATTAAATACGACAAATGAAAAGGATGTGCAAGGCCAGGGAAATGACAAACAAAAGATAAAAACATATAAATCAAAAAATGAGAATCAGCTAAAAACAGGTAAATTGACAATTGTTAACAAAAGTGACAACCGATTGAAGTCACATCTACAAAAAAATAATAAAGATGAAAATCAGAATCATTATAGGGGATATTGTACAGATGATGATTGATACGAATATTTATTGTTTGAAGTGTTTTCTTGCCTTTTTAGGCATCTTTGTATTTGTTGGAATTGGCCGAAGTCAAAACGAAATTATTGTTAAAAAAATCCAGTGCGAGAAACAATCAGGTTATTCACTTGAAATTAGGGTTTTTTATGATTTCGGTAAATATAAATCTTCCCAGTTCGAGAAACAATCAGAATATACACGTCAAATTAGGGATTTATATCGTTCCGGTAATTATAAATTTTCAAATGAAAACCGATTTACAACTTTTATTCCAGACGCAAATAAATCTTTTGATAAATATACTATTCCTAGAGATTTTAATACTTTGACCGATTCAATCAAACTTGAGATCGTAAAACAATTATTATATTTCGAAAGCGACACTAGTCTTTGTTGTTATGATGTGCAACAGTTACCTTTCGATGGGAATGACGGTCGTTGTGGTTGTCCGATGAACAAAAAATATAGTGTACAGATAGATGCTTTGTTTATTATAAGTGCAATATGTTTTGATAGGTGCCGATCCTATGCTTGTGTTCCCATGATAATGGATACTCTTACACGAAAATGTGTAAACGAAGATCAGGTTGCTATTAAAGAAGTTTATCAAAAATACCGGGAGTGGTATAACGATTGCTTAAAAAAAGGTAAAATAGGCAGGTATTTCCCCTTTAATGATGGAAGATATGTATGGAAGAATGGAAGAAGGGGGTATCTTGAGGATAAAGAGTGAATTTGTCTGCTAACCTTACTCCACTATCGCGCGCCCAATGTCATTAAGTTAAGCTCATAAATTATTGATTATCAGCATTATAAATTTGTTTATTCGAATAATAAATTGTATATTTGTCTGGCAATCAATTAGTTATTAATATGCAAAAAAAACAGCCAGAGATATTTTTTCAAAAA
>JBBSBD010000518.1:0-3056 GCA_038251675.1 Chitinophagales bacterium
AAAGATGCAATGAACAGGCATGCGCATGGGCAAAAAAATTACAGAACTCTTGAACATTCACTCAATAGCTATGAGCTAAACACAATACACGATCAATTGGACCAGCACATAAAAAATTGGAAAGAAATAAAACAGCGCACACTACACGAAACTGCCAATTAGTAATATTCTTTTCATTATTCATTCAGCTTTTTAAAGCGACACTACCATAGCGCTTCCAAAAAAGCTACTCATAATTTTTTCAGTAGCCTCTCCTTCACCTCACCAAACCATTCGTCTTTTAAAATACTTAATACGATACTGTCTCTTCTAAGGCCGCCGGTTCTGGTTGGCATGTTGCTTCTTAAAATTCCATCCACTTTACAACCAAGAGATTTCATGGCGGAAATGCTTCGCTCATTATTATTATCAGCCCGTAATTCAAACCTGTCGAAGCCAATCTGCTCAAATGCAAAAGACAAAAGAAGAAACTTACAGTGTTTGTTTAAACCTGTGCCATGGAATTTTTTTCCATACCAGGTATAGCCAAGCTGTACAGTTTGCAAATCATTTTGAATATCATAAAATCTTGTGCTGCCGGCATATTCATTAGTGTGTTTATCAAAAACTATAAAAGGATATTCTTTTCCTGCATCTCTATTCGTAAGAGCTATATTCATATAGTTTCGAAGCCCCTCTTCGCCTTCTGCGCCAACCAGGGAATACTTCCATAGAGTTTGTTCATTTATTGAAAAAGGAAGTAAATTATTAAAGTCTTCCCATTGTAATGGCCGGAGTAAGATACGGTCATCTTCCAAAACATAACTTTTACTGCAGTCAAATTTTTCAAGCATATAATTGTGATAAACGATTTAAAAAATCTCATTAGTGATTGGCTAAAGATAAAGCTTACCTGAAAAAAAATTAATTTCGATTTCTTTGTCAAACTATTTCTTTCTTGTAAAATATTTTTATGGATAAACCTTCTTCTTATTGCGAGGCTGTAAGTACTATGGATAAAAATAATATTCATCGCATTTACCATGATACTGCTTATGGATTTCCAATTAATAATGACGATGAACTTTTCGAACGCCTTGTGCTGGAAATAAACCAGGCCGGACTTAGTTGGTCAACCATTTTAAATAAGCAGCAAAATTTTAAGAAAGCTTATAAAAATTTCAATATAAAAAAAGTTGCCGCTTTTAAAGAGAAAGACTTTGAAAGATTAATGAACGATGCCGGTATTATCCGCAACCGCCTAAAAATAAATGCAGCCATAGAGAATGCAAAAACGATCTTACAAATTCAAAATGAATATGGTTCATTTAAAAAATGGATAGATCATCACCATCCTAAAACAAAAGAAGAGTGGGTAAAGATTTTTAAAAATACTTTTCGCTTCACCGGCGGTGAGATTGTAAATGAATTTTTAATGAGCACCGGCTATTTGCCAGGAGCACATATTGAAAGTTGCCCGGTTTATAAAAAGATGGTGAAGGCAAAGCCGGCTTTTTTGAGAAAATAACAAATTAGTGTAAGTATCGGGTTGCTAAAAAAGTCGTTGTCGATGATCTCAATAATTCGAAACACTTGCATCCCAGGAAAAAAAGTTTTACATTTGTGCCAGCTTACACACGCAACCTAACATCTCCATCTCCTTTAATTAACCATAATTTTATTTAATAGCTCCTATCCTCTGAATTTCTGGTTTGATATACTTCCCTAACCGTATATTCTATTTCCATTATTCATGTAAAACTGTTATAAAGGTTTCACCTCTAAAAACATTTTAACATGGAAAATTCTTATTCAGCGTATGTAAGAACAGTAAACGGCGACACATTTTATTTTGTAAAAAAATACCAGGTCTTCACGGAATACAAAGACCTTCCGCCACTTCTCGACAGCTATGCCATGCACACCGATTTTAATAAGGCCTGTAAAATTGCCTTAATTTCCGGTAAAGCAGCGCAGCAATTGATGAATGATTTGCAGATCAATCAGGCGCCATCTCGCATTGCCAAGCAAACGGGTAAAGCAACTATTTACAAGCTAAAGCCACGGCAAATAAATTTACCGGCGATATTCAGACTCGGATGGCTTACTAAAATTTGATTGATACCAAGGTGCAGAAATAGTTGCAGGATTTAATGGCTCCGGGGAAATTTTTGAAAAAATTTCAGCAGTTGTTGTATTAATTCTTCATCTCTTCCAGCTCTTTCTGCACCCTGAACATTTCATCACGTAGCCGCGCGGCTTCCATAAAATCAAGATCACGGGCAGCTTTTTCCATATTGCGTTTTATCGTACTGATGGTTTTTTCCATTTGGGGAATGGTCTTTTTAGCCGTTAAATATTCCCCTTGTTCTTCGGCAGCAATAGTAATAAGATCATCAGCCGCATAAGGAGAGGCGGTGGTACCTTTTATATCCAGCACTGAAGTTTGCCCCATTATTTGGTCAATGGATTTTTTTATTGTTTTTGGCGTAATGTTATGTTCAATATTATAGGCAACCTGCTTTTCCCGCCGCCTGGTAGTTTCATCTATCGCCTTTTGCATGCTTTCAGTCATAATATCGGCGTAAAAAATTACAAGGCCTTCAACATTACGGGCTGCCCTGCCAGCCGTTTGGGTAAGCGATCTCTCGTTGCGCAGAAAACCTTCTTTATCTGCGTCTAAAATAGCAACCAATGAAACCTCAGGAAGGTCGAGGCCTTCACGTAAAAGATTTACTCCTACTAATACATCTATTTCTCCAAGACGAAGTTCACGCAGAATTTCTATTCTGTCCAATGTATGAACTTCGCTGTGGATGTATTTCGATTTAATGTTTATCCGGTGCAGGTACTTATCCATTTCCTCAGCCATTCGTTTGGTAAGCGTCGTTACCAGCACTCTGTCACCTTTCGTAACACGTTTATCAATTTCATCCAGCAAATCATCAATTTGATTAACTGATGGCCGTATTTCAATTGGAGGATCAAGCAAACCTGTTGGCCTTACAACCTGTTCTACCACTATACCACCTGTTTTCTCCAATTCAAAATCGCCTGGTGTAGCACTTACATAAATG
>JBBSBD010000519.1:0-3045 GCA_038251675.1 Chitinophagales bacterium
GGCCGAACAAGACATCGCATTTGTCCGACGGACCATCTGATCATATTCTTTATCCTTCACAACTGCATCCTGTATTTTACGGTTGCCTCGACTGGCACAGCAGTGTTCACGGACATTGGTTGCTGGTAAAAGTGCTAAAATCGTTTCCACAGATAGCAAACCGGGATTCCATCATATCCTGCCTGGCGAACTCGTTTGATCCTGAAAAAATAAAGGCAGAGGTTGAATATTTTAAAAAATATACCGGGTCGAATACCTACGAACGAACCTATGGCTGGGCCTGGCTATTGCAGCTTGATAATGAACTGCTCAGCTGGAAAACGGAACAAGGTCAGCAATGGCACAAAACGCTGCAACCCCTTACCGAAGAGATTGTAAAACTCTGGAAAGCATATCTGCCAAAGCAAACGTATGCCAATCGTACCGGGGTTCATCCCAATACAGCTTTTGGACTCGCTTTTGCCCTTGACTGGTCGCGGGCAGCCGGCGACACGGCATTTGAAAATACTATTTTACGCAAAGCCAAAGATTTTTATTTAAACAACCAGAAAATGCCGGCCTATATGGAGCCTGACGGCACTGATTTTTTCAGCCCCACCCTCGAAGCTGCGGACCTGATGCGAAGGGTATTGACACAGAAGGAATTTGTAAAATGGTTTGATAAGTATTATGAAAAGCGCAGCATCGTACAATTAACGCAGTTACCCGTTGTAAGCGACCGCACAGATTACCAGATTGTGCATCTCGACGGGCTGGCGCTCAGTCGCGCCTGGTGTATGAAAGGAATTGCCAAATCCTTGCCTGCACGAAATCCTGACAAGAAATTGTTTGAAGAAACGGCCGATCGCTTTATAATGAATACTTTACCAAATGTTACTTCGGGAAATTACGGAGGCGATCACTGGCTGGCGACTTTTGCCTTGTATGCTTTAAACTAAAAGGGATCAGTTTCGTTTTATTTTTTATGAGAATCAAATTTCAATAAATACCGAAATTCAGGTTTCCAAAAGGAATTACGTGCTATGTAATTTGAATAATTCAATTAAAAACCTGCTATGGATCATGTAAACTGGGGAATAATCGGCTGCGGAGATGTTACCGAGAAAAAAAGCGGACCGGCCTTCAATAAAATAGAAGGATCAAGGCTTGTTGCCGTTATGCGGCGTGATGCTTCAAAAGCCGAAGATTATGCCCGTCGACACGGCGTGCCAAAATTTTACTCAGATGCAACTTTACTGATCAATGATCCCGAAGTGAACGCGGTATATATTGCAACGCCTCCTGATACGCATGCAAAATACGCCATTGAGGCCATGAAAGCCGGAAAAGCAGTGTATGTGGAAAAACCTATGGCCCGCAATACTGCCGAATGTGAGGAAATGATCCGGGTAAGTGAAGAAACAGGCCAACCCTTGTTTGTTGCTTACTACCGCCGGAGACTTCCTGTTTTCTTAAAAATTAAGGAGCTGGTAGAAACTGGTGTAATTGGTGATGTAAAATATGTGCATGTTCAATTACACCAACCGCTTAAACCCGAAGAAGTTGATCCGGGAAAAACACCTGCTTGGCGTGTTAATCCTGAAATATCTGGAGGAGGTCATTTTCATGATATGGCAGCACACCAGTTCGATTACCTCGAATATCTTTTAGGCCCCGTAAAGGAAGCAAAAGGAATATCACTGAATCAAACCGGGCATTATACTGCCGACGATATAACAACGGCTACGTTCCTTTTTAAATCCGGCATTGCCGGAACAGGTTCCTGGTGTTTTTCCGTTCCTGAAAATCTGAAAGATGATACCACAGTTATAATTGGTTCGGAAGGGAAAATTACGTTTTCGTTTTTCGCACACCAGAATATTTTTGTTGATAAAAGCGATGGAAGTCATCAGCATTATACGCTACCACATCCTGAAAATATCCAGCAACCGCTTATCCAGACTATAGTTGATCAGTTACTTGGGAAAGGAGAATCTCCTTCAACCGGGAAAACCGGAATCCGTTCGACTATGATTATGGAATGGATAACGTCTCATTAATTTACAGCCCCGATTCTACTAAAAATAAAATGTTCTTTGTATTTGCGTCAGCGGGGCTAGGCTGACTCCTTAAATTGAAAAAATTTCTTTATAAAACTTCTTGAATAAAAAACATATATAAGAATTATAAAAAATCCATTTAGTATTAAAATCCCAGGTATTAAATAATCAGAATTACTTACTACATCATTCTTAGGAATAATATATTTATAGACATTAATACTATTTAATATCCAATAAAATGGAAGTATTCGTAAAAATATCATTCTACTTTTTTCATTTCTAAATGCAACTTGAATAATAATAACAGATAGGACAAACGATAAGATAACATATAATAACCAGGATAAGCCACTTACAAAAGGATTTAAAATACCAACTTCAACAAATACCTGCTGTGTTAACTTTTGTGAACTAGTAAATGCCTGAGTAAGTTCCACTTTAATTGTGCTTGAAAATGAATACAATAAAATTAGGGATACGGTCAAATTGAAAAATTTTGCAGAATTATTTTCCCCTTTATCTATTTTATATTTCATTAATATAATGGGGATAAACAATAAAAGGAACAAGGCAATAAAAAAATAAGACATAATTGTAATTTAGTTTAAATGATCAGATGTTTGATTTTATTATAACTTTTTCCTTGTGCGCGCGCTAATAGTGTATGCGTCAACCCACCTCTCCTACACCACAAACGTAACAAAATTACTTCTAACAAGAATGGCTTTTCAGCATAATTGGCAGCTGAACTAAATTTCTAATCCCGTTCCTCATCACATAATCCATATTTAACCGGGTTGTTATGAATATAGTTTACTGTGAGTTCCATACAAAATCATCGAAAAAACAAGGTCATTTACTTGTACGAAATAGCCATTAAAAAACGATATTAATGATATAAAATCAGAAGCTATGCAAATGTAAGGATGGCGATGTAATCAATGCAGCAAAACAGTTTATCTTTGTCAGTAGAAATGAGTATTTATCTTTTTTTTCAATTCAA
>JBBSBD010000520.1:0-3032 GCA_038251675.1 Chitinophagales bacterium
ATGCCTGATGGAAATGTATTTAACGGTACACAAAATATTTTGAGTAGCGAACAGGTCGCAGCCTTAAGGCCAGGAGATTTACTAAATGACGATAAACAGAACCCGTTAATTTATTCTAAAGCTGAGGCCGATGCGTAAACATAATATTTGCCTCCTGGAATGTGATTTTGATGTGAGCGCTCCTTATAATTGGTAATACATATAATCATGTGCTTTCTTAATATTTTATATTTAATCAGAAGAGGACTGGTTATTTTTTTAGTGACTGTCGTGACTGCGATAAATGCCCAGGTTCCAACCCTTAACTCGCAACTTGCAAAACCGGTTACATCGGTAAGTCCGCTTGAAAAATTACTGATTACAAATGCCGGGGGAAAGGAAGTAACGGTGCTCGATGGTGCTGGCAAAATATATTTTCAATCGGCTTCTAAGCCAGTTATTCCGTTTATCGTGGGAGGTGCTTTAGGAAAACATACCGTGATAGTGTTAGGTAAACAAAATAAAAAATCAACGCTTTTTCAATTTGACGTTACGGCTTCCACATCAATTGATGACGGAGGTACATTCAAAAATTTGTTTTCAGTTTTAAAGAAAGGAATGTATATCTATTCGGATGAAGGAACGGAATCAAGTATGACATGGAACGGAAAAGAAATGCACTTTCTTGTTTCCTGGGTGCTGGATAATTATAATACCATGAAGGGCATGCAATACTTTAGTGATTATGGAAAAAATTTAATAAACGTAATGCATGATAAACAAAAGCCTGATGGAATGATCTGGAGCTTTATCGCAACAAATGAAGCGGAATATTATTTTGAGACGGCTTATAAAAAGTATGGCTTTTTTATGCGTGATGGCAATGCATATTTTGTGAGGCAACCTGTGGAAAATCATGTAGAATACTGTTATGTCGCTTCCATTTATAAATGTTGGAAAGCAAGTGGCGACGATTTGTGGATGGAGAATTTGCTTTCTTCTGCATCTAAAGCATTGGATTATTGTGTGAATGATTCTTTACGGTGGTCATCAAAATATCAGCTCTTAAAAAGAGCACTCACTATCGATTCATGGGACTTCCAGGTGGATGATGAATACACGCCGGCATTAGGAACGGGTAACCCAATGCTCGTGGATTATTACAAAACAAAATTTGGCGTTTTTTATGGTGATAACACAGGTTATGTAATGGCTTGCAATGATCTTGCTGCTATGCTCGATTATGCAGGACAAAAAGAACAGGCAAAAAAATACAGGGAACGAGCTGATAAAATACTGCAACGCTTAGATGCCCTTGCATGGAACGGGAAATTTTATACTCATTTTATTGAGGAAGATCCCTCCTTAAAAAGAAAGCTTGGAGTGGATGTATCAACGCAATTTTCACAATCAAATGCATATTCAATCAATCGCGGCATTTCGCGTGAAAAAAGTAAAGCAATTATCAATAGTTATTTGGATCTGAAGAACCATCTTCCAAAGGGTTCTCCCGGTGAATGGTACACGATTTATCCTCCCTATCCAAAAGGATTTGATGTACACGATGTAATGTGGCAATATATGAATGGTGGAGTGGGAGGACATGTAGCGGGAGAACTGGCGCTTGGTGCTTTTGAAAATGGTTATGAAAATTATGGCGCTGATATTTTAAAACGTTTATTAGATATCGGTTTAAAATATGGAGATGGAAAACGCATCTGGTTTGCTTACACCGGTAGCTTTCCTGATCCACCCCGGGTACATTATAAGCCTGTTGATATTTCAAAATTTACTAACACGAATTATACAACAGAATTACCTGGTATGCCTGTGGGCAAACAAACTTATGATTCCATTTCATTTCTTATTCCTGATCCTTCAACATCTAAATCTGCCACTACGGTTTCTGACAAAGAAGGTTATGCAAAGAATGTAACTATTGATATCAATGATACCGCCAGGACAATCTATGTTCTTCACACAGGTATGGGGCCGGTAACAGATAATATATATGCCGAACTAACATTTAAATATGCAGATAGCTCTGAAAAAACCATCTACATTTTTAAAGAAAAACACCTTAACAATTGGTGGTTTCCAAAATTGAAAAATGATTTTACAGACGTAGCTTGGCATGGACCAAATGCACAGAGTGCCAGTGTAGGAACTTATTGGACTGCGATAAAAAATCCTGAGCCAAATAAAAAAATAATAGCGCTGGAAATAAGCGCTGCTAAAAATGAGAGTATTTATAATGTTTTTGGAATTACCCTTGCTGATCAGTTTCATTATGTGAGACCGAAGCCGGAATCTTTTGGGGGCCCTGATAATTGGGCCGCTGCAACTGGCATGTCAGCTTTAGTGGAAGGTTTGGCTGGCGTGACAGACGATAAAACAGCATTCGAGTTTCCTGTTGTTGCTCCTCGCTGGACTTCATCAAATACCGATTCGGTAAATGTTACCATTAAATATGCGGCGTCGGATGGATATGTGAGTTATCAATATTACCATGATAAAAGAAAAAGACAGATTCGAATCAGAGCTACCGGCGGTGGAGATAAAATGAGCTTCCAGGTTTTGTTGCCCGAAGGTGTAAAGCCATTGAAGGTTTACAAAGATAACAAGCCAATTTCTTTCGAGGCATCAACTATAGAGCGGTCAACGTATGCAAACTTTTCTGTTGGTTTACCGGGAGTTCATAACATTGTAATAGAATATAATTAGCAATATGAAATTTTTTACAAATGATTCGCAGCAGTGAACAGGATAGCTGTTCTTACAGTTTCTTTATCTTACTTTCAAACTTATAATGTCCCGCTATATGTTACGTGTAAAAAAAATGCTTCTGTTGATTTGCCTTATTTTCATTGATATTGTTTTACCTGCACAAACCGGCTTACAGCCTGCTGCATTGCAATGTGAATACATTAAAAACCCTTTAGGCATCGATATAAAACTGCCGCGGTTTACCTGGAATTTTATGACAACAGAGCGTAATAAAATGCAATCTGCTTATGAACTAATAGTAAGTGACAATGAAAAAGATATTATGG
>JBBSBD010000521.1:0-3024 GCA_038251675.1 Chitinophagales bacterium
ACTAAAACAAATTTGATCCAGATAATTCAAATATGGTACAGAAGTTTAGTAAAATTATCCGTGTCAATCATCCAATAATTTAGCAAGAAGAATCAAATCATTTTTCTTGTATTGATTGGCATCATTGGTAAAGCATTTACTAAATTCTTCGAGAAGGTGTTGAATGATTCTTTTATTACTTAGCTGTTTAAAGTATGACGGGGTAGGAGGGACAGAAATTCTTTTGAAATAATTCTCTACATCCTTGTGAGAATAGATTTGCCCGTTAAGCGGATCAACATAAAAGTTTATTTTTTCACTTTTTTGGCGGGTCGGATTGGGGAAGTTATAGTCTATATCAAAATAACCCAGTATGAATTGTCTTGGAATATTGATTGCCCTTACGGGAATATCAAGAAGTTCACAAATTATCAAATAAAGTATCCCGTTAGTAATGGCATTGCCTTTCTTGTTTTCTATCACTTTGCTCAAAAGAAAATCTTCAGCAATATCGTAAGCAACTTCGGTTCCCTTTAATTTATAATAGCTATATAATATGCCGGTTATTACATTTACCTGCTCAAGTGGTGTGAGATAGCTATTAAGTTCGAGCCAAATGTTTCTTCTTATTTTTTCTATTTCCTGCAAAGGCGCTGTTGCAATCATTTCAGGGAATTGATACCTGGAGACAAGAAGTGCGCCTTCAAGCAAGTCACATGAGCCGTTTTTCCAGTTAGTAAAATCGTTTACAAGATCACGAAAGTGCAGCTTATGAATGAGCATTTCTATCCTCTCCTGTACACCCTCATCCGGAGTATTCTCCCATAAATGTTCCAGGTTTGGGATGATGGCTCTTCCCATGGAAACAATGCGTTCGCTTACTGAAGTAAAAACTTCTTCATCGGGATCATCTATAAGATGGAACAGGGCGGATATTTCATTATTTTCCTGCATTCACTAAGGATACTAATAATTATAAATCAATATTTATAAAGATAAAAAAGTTTGCAATCTCACCTATTCGGTTACTGCCTTAAGATAGTGACATTACCTTGCAAATACTAACGGCTTTTTTCTTTAACTATTTTCTTTTTCGCAGCCTTTTTTGGAGCTGCCTTTTTAGTTTTTGTTTTTTTATCAAAAGCTTTTGGATCTTGTGCAACGATCAATTTCTTCACTTCTTCCAATTCCATTGAAGCCAATTCTTCAGGCGTATGTTTTGATTTGCCTCCCGGCAGTTTCAACATTTTCTTACCAAAGCGGATGAAAGGCCCCCAGCGCCCATTTTCAATAGCAATTTTTTCTTCCAGCCATTGTTTTATATACCGGTTGGCTTCTTTAACTATCTTTTTTTCAATTAATTCATTGCAATCCTTTTGCGTAAGAGTGTCAAAATTATATGCCCTTGGCACGTTAATAAAAAGATCGTTCCATTTGATAAATGGCCCAAAACGACCTTTCCCTTTGGTGATCGGCTTTTCATCAAAATGCCCAATAGGAGCATCTTCAACCTGCTTGGCATTAATGATTTCAATGGCTCTTCCCAAATCTATTTCAAGTAGATCTTCACCTTTTGGAATAGAAATAAACTGTTCTCCAAATTTTACGTAAGGCCCAAAACGCCCAATGTTTACGGAAACCTCAAGGCTATTATACTCACCGAGGAGCAGCGGAAGTTTAAATAACTCGAGCGCCTCATCTAATGAGATGGTTTCAATACTTTGCGTAGCTTTTAATTTGGCAAATTTGGGTTTCTCTTCGTCGTCTTGTGCGCCTATCTGTACCATAGGACCGTACCTTCCCATTCTTGCAAATACCGGTTTGCCGCTTACAGGGTCGGTACCTAACTCCCGTTCACCTTTGGCACGGTCTGCATTTTCAAGCGTATGCTCTACATTTTCGTGAAATGGTTTATAAAACTTTCCAACCATCGTACTCCATAATTCTTTGCCTTCCGCGATTTTATCAAACTCTTCTTCAATGTTAGCAGTGAATGAATAATCCATTACGGTGACAAAGTGCATGTTTAAAAAATCAGTAACAACGAGTCCGAGATCCGTCGGAAATAATTTTGATTTTTCTGCTCCTGTATTTTCGTGGATGGTAGTTTTTTCAACCTTATCATGCTGGAGTCTTAATATCCTCACTTCTCTCTTAACCCCTTCTTTATCTCTTTTCTCTACATAATTTCTTTTTACAATCGTGCTAATCGTAGGTGCATAGGTACTTGGTCTTCCTATTCCCAGTTCTTCCAGTTTTTTTACGAGAGATGCTTCGGTATATCTTGCAGATGGGCGTGTAAATTTTTCGGTTGCTGTCATCTTTTCAAAAACGAGTTGCTGCCCCACAGTGAGAGGAGGAAGCCTGCTCTCACTTCCCATTGGCTGAGTTTCTGTTTCCTCATCATCATTCGATTCAAGATACACTTTTAAAAATCCATCAAATTTCAGAACCTCACCAGTTGCTGTTAATTCATCGTCGACGGTACTTATTTTTATTTTAGCTGTCGTTTTTTCAAGAATGGCATCGCTCATTTGGCTGGCGATGGTTCGTTTCCATATAAGATCATACAGCCTGCCTGTTTCGGGGTCATCTGCGGAACTTATTGACATTTCGGTTGGTCTTATGGCCTCATGTGCTTCCTGCGCACTTTCATTTTTATTTTTATATTGCCGCAACTGGAGATAATTAGCGCCGTAATTTTTTGTGATCTCGTTTTGTATTTGCTCTTTGGCAGTATCACTTAGATTTAAACTATCTGTACGCATATAAGTGATCTTGCCGCTTTCATATAATTTTTGAGCGAGGAGCATTGTTTTGCTTACGCCGTAGCCAAGCTTGCGGCTTGCTTCCTGCTGAAGTGTAGATGTTGTAAATGGGGCAGCCGGTGTGCGTTTCCCCGGCTTTACAATAATATCTCTTACAGAATAATTTGCGCCTTTGCACTTTTCCAAAAATCCTTCAGCGTCCTCAATGGTTCTTTGCCTTCCATCTTCTGCCTTAAAAGAAATTGATCGCCCCTGCATATCATCTGATGCGAAGAAA
>JBBSBD010000522.1:0-3022 GCA_038251675.1 Chitinophagales bacterium
GGCCATTCATCATGCCAATCACCATGGGCATTGTAATGAAAGGCCCAATGCCTACCATATCGGTCATATTAATGGCCGTGGCTTGTGAAAGACTTAGCCTTCGTTCTAAAACAGCCTCAGCCATCTAAATAAAATAAATTGGTGAAAAGAAAATATGATAAATGAATTTAAACCTAAAAATACAAAAGCATGATAAATGAATGACTAAACATTCATTTATCATGCTTCAAACATTGTCCTTGAAATTATTTTACTGTCAGCCAGAAAAAATTGCTTACTAAAAGTCCGGGCTGCCTTCGACAAGCTCAGGCCGGCAATTCCCAATTCAAGTTTTCCTTAAAAAATTATTCAATCACATAAAATTATTCTCATCTGCACTCGGACCATAACTACCTGGAATCGGAATATTTAATAATCTTAGATAAACGCCCAATTGAGCACGATGATGTATTTGCTGGCTCAGAGACATTCTTATAACGTCAATTTTGGGATCGGCGCTTAATATTTTTTCGCCGTGCCTTAGTGTCCATGTCTTACCCAACAATGCTTCATTTTCAGCTATCAATGTTGATAATCCTTCTGCATATCTTTTCTCGAAATAAGCCATAAGGTCTTTATTATTTTTTATCTCCGGCTGTTCATAAGGATCAGCAAAGTCGAGTTGATCCGATGTAAAAATCATGTTGATCCATCCGGGTAAATCGGCGAGATGTGTAACAAGGCTTTTCATCACCATACTTTTTTCATGCGGTTTGTAATCAAATTTATCATCTGGAACTATGGAAAGCATCTTACGTGTAGTAGCGCCTTCTTCAATAAATTGTTTCTTAAAAAATTCAATGAATGTCATAATATTAATTTTTATTTCTACAAAGAAACGACGCTGTATTGACAACCCTATGTCAGCAGCATTTGATTGATTTCAATTTTTTTCAAAATATTTTCGGCGATTTCGGCAACCATCTCATTCAACTCCAAAGGCTCTATTATTGTAGCTCTGTCACCAAACAACATAAACCATCTCGAAAATCCCATTAATGATCCGCTCAAAAATGTCATTCGCATATAATCACCCGCAACTTCTTCTTTCACAAATCCATTATAATATTTCTGCTCCCCAAAGTATTTTATGATATCCATGTCTGCGTCAATTACAACTTTTCGTAACTGCTTTTTCTTTGCAACCTGGTTAATAAAACTTTGCAACGGGGGATGTTTTTGAACCATAGCTTCATCTGTTACAACCAGCTTATTAATTTTGTCGGTTCTAAAATTTCTATAGTCGTTTCGCAACCTGCAGAACGCAATCAAATACCAATGGCTGCCCTGGTAATAAATTCCAACAGGCTCGGCCTTTCGTTGAAGAGATTCATTTTTTTCAATAGAAGTGTAATTCATCTCTATCACCTTAGAACCCGCGATAGCCCTTAATATTTTAGGAAGATGTAACTCGGAAGGTTTTTCGTAAGCAAACGCGGCATGAGGTACCACCGCGACATGTTCATTAATTTCTTCTATATGATCTTTCTCTGCAAGCCTGAGCACAGCTTTTATTTTATCTAAAGCAGAGATGTAATGATTCGATGATTTTTCATCGCTCATTGATTGCATTAGTTTCGAAGCAGTCAACATAGCGGACACTTCATCAGGATTAAACATTACAGGTGGTAATTTATAACCTTCCATTAACCGGTAACCAATGCCGGCTTCCCCTATCACCGGTACGCCGGCTTCTTCCAATGCATGCACATCGCGGTAAACTGTGCGCAGACTTATCGAAAACTTATCAGCAATATCCTGTGCCTTTACCAGCGGCCGTGATTGAAGCTGTATCATAATTGCTGCCAAACGATCAATGCGGTTCATGTTTTTTACAGATGAATTATTGTTGAAATTTATCCTGTACTCTTATACAAGTTTTTCGATCTTTCCCATTCTCATCATTTCGGGGTAACCAAGTTTATGTGCCAATGCATTAACGGCACGGGCTATACGTACCGCTTTTGTCTCTTCAGTCTTTGCACTATCAATCCATTTGCTAAAATAATTTCTATGGCTACCGGCTAAGGAATTAAAGTATTCCAAAGCCGCCGGCTCATCAGCAAGACATTGCAGGAACTCGCTGTTTAGTTCTACCGGCCGTTTATCCTCCTCAAGCTTTACTAAAACCATAGCGCCTTTTCTTTTGCCCAAGGCTTTCCTGATATCGGCCTTCATAGGAATGATAAAATTACCTCCACCCATGGGTAATAAACTTGTTCTTTCTATTTTATGTTTATCCAGGTAACCTTTCACGCGAAAAGATTTTTTGCAGTTCTTTTTAAGGCCATCAGCCATCTCTGCCGGTACATCAATATAGTGCCAGCCCGATTTTTCGCCCTTCTCACCAAATTTTTTTATTACGGTTTTGTATTGTACCATATTTATTAAAAACTTTGCTTCCTGTTTTTCACAAAAATATAAATGATTACCATTACAGGTAAATCTCTTGGTGCATTCCAAATTATTGCTTTGCTGAACTGCTCGTGGGCGGTGGGGACACCGCCCACGGCGGGCTGCCCTGGTTGGTGTCCCCACCAACCAGCTACAATTTGGAATGCACCCAATCTCGTTTATTTCTGCAAATGAAATGGAAATAATTAATTCAAAAATTCCAAAGTGCCAAATCATAAATAACTTTGCGGTTGTTTTAGAAATTAAATTTGAATTAAATGACCAAATTATCAGTCAATATAAATAAAATTGCAACGCTTCGAAATTCAAGGGGTGGTAATAATCCTGATGTTGTAAAAGCTGCGGTGGATATACAAAATTGCGGCGCCGATGGCATTACTGTTCACCCGAGGCCTGATGAAAGGCATATTCGTTACGCAGATGTTTACGAATTGAAAAAAATTATCACAACCGAATTCAATATTGAAGGCAATCCAAAAGAGCAAAAATTTGTTGACCTCGTACTTGCCAACAAACCTGACCAGGTTACATTAGTTCCCGATGCTGAAGGACAAATAACTTCTGACCA
>JBBSBD010000523.1:0-3020 GCA_038251675.1 Chitinophagales bacterium
AATTCTTGATCTTAAAGACCTTATACTGGTGAATTACGATACCCTGAACCAAACGCCAACCAATTATAATGAAGTCAGCAAACAGTCGTTCCTGGTTCTTCCCGGTGAATATTACGCTTTATCGACCGATAGCGCCATTGTAAAAAAGTTTTATAAATCCACCAATCCACAGGCCTTTATTAATATGGCATCCATGCCTTCCATGTCGAATGATAACGGGTTGGTGGCACTTACAACCAAAGGCGGTACCGTGATTGACCTGGTGAGCTATACCTCGGCTATGCAATATCCTTTGTTAACAAGCGTGGATGGGGTTTCGCTCGAAAGGATAAGTCCCGAAAGACCTTCGAAGGACATAACCAACTGGCATTCGGCTGCCGAAGCAGTAGGTTATGCAACGCCCGGTTATAAAAACTCGCAGTTTGGTGCCGCAGTTGCGGATGCAAATGAAATCACCCTTTCGCCTGATATTTTTTCGCCTGATAACGACGGTTACAATGATAACCTAAGTATCGCTTATTCATTCGGAGCTTCGGGAAATAATATCAGCATTACCATTTATGATGCCACCGGACGCGTTGTCCGCAACCTGGTAAACCACGAACTATGCGGCACATCAGGCACTTTTACGTGGGACGGAATTACAAACGGCCGTCAAAAGGCTTCTATCGGAAGATATATTGTGTTTGTTGAAGTATTTGATATGAATGGGAATGTGAAGAGATATAAGAAAGGGACGGTGCTGGGAGGGAAGATTTGATGTGATTCCTTAATTAGCGGAGCAATACGGTTTCACGGCAGAGAAGTTGGATTTTATTATCAATTATGACATCAAGTACAGGATGGGTTATGAATTGGGAAATGGGGAGGAGGAATAAATTAAATTTGCAATATGCTGACAGAACAAGAAATAAAACAACTGATAGTAAAAGGTGAAGGTACCCGTATTGAATTTAAGGAAGCTCAAAATGGAGTGCCGGATTCATTTTACGACACCATTATTTCCTTTTTGAATAAAGTAGGTGGTATCATTTTATTAGGTTTAACCGATGATGGTGTTGTTTTAGGATTACTGGATGGCAATATTGAACAACTTAAAAAAAGATATAGTCACTGCATTAAACAACCCCGATGTTGTAAATCCATCCTATCCTTTGCCTGTTAGAGAAACAGAATATGATAATAAAAAGCTTCTCTATGTTCGTGTGCCAATAAGTTCTCTGGTTCATAAACATACCGGAGTTATATTCGACCGCGAAAATGACAGCGATTTCAGGGTTACTGATGAGAGACAAATCGGTGAAATATATTTCAGGAAAAGACAGAGTTTTACTGAGACTCAAATATTCCCTGAATTAAAGATGGAGCATCTGAATCAGGATGTATTTGATAAAGTCAGAAAGCTGATTGCTGCCATAAACACAACCCATCCATGGCTCACAGCTTCAAATGATAGAATACTCCGTGATGTAAATTTCATCAGAAAAGATTTTAACACGGGCGAAGAAGGACTAACATTGGCTGCTGCATTGGTTTTTGGTAAAGATGAAACCATTGGTAATATTTTACCTGCTTATAAGATTGATGTAATGGTTCGTAGGGAAAATCTTGACCGTTGGGATGACCGACTGCCACCTTTGCGGACAAATCTTGTGGATACTTACATGACAATTTTAGATTTTGTAAAGACTAAATGGCCTGAAAAGTTTTTTATTGAAGGAGAACAGAGGAAAGATTTGAGGGAATTAATATTCAGGGAACTTGTAGCTAATGTAATTATCCATAGAGAATATAATACTGCGCTGGCAAGCGAGATTATTATCTACAAAGACCGGGTAGAAGCAAAAAACCCTAACAAGCCAAGGTTCACCGGTCCATTGAATTTAGATTCATTTAGTGCAGAACCTAAAAACCCAAACATCAGACGGTTTTTCAGCGAACTGAATTGGGCAGACGAAATTGGATCCGGAGTTAAAAATATCAGTAAATATCTGAATTTTTATACTCCTGGCGCTCGACCTTCTTTCATTGAAGATGATCCTTTTGTAACAACTATTCCAATAGTAGTAGAAAGAATTGGTGATAGATTCAGCATGATGATTGGTTTAGCCCAGTTAACAGCTGCTCAAATAGGCGAACAAAAACTGAATTTACTAGTGAACCTGCCATTAAACTTAGAATTAAGGGAGATAATAGATATAGACTTGTTAGCAATAGAAATGGTAAAGCAGTGGAAAGAAAAAAGTGGGGAGTTAGAGAAGATAAGATTCCTGATAAACAACAACATACAAATAGATCAATTGAAAAAAGTGGGGAGTTGGGAGGAAAAAAGTGGGGAGTTATTAAAGAAAAGAGGGAAGATAATATTGAGTACGTTATTGCTTACACTTGAACCAATAAATCTTGAAGAACTTGCAAAAACTCTAGGTTATAAAAGTAAGGAAAGGTATAGGGATGATTATGTGAAACCTCTTAAAGATAATCATTTGATTGGTTATACCATTCCAGATAATCCCAATGACCCCAATCAAGCGTATGTAATTACACAAAGGGGTAAGGATTTTATTGGAGGCCATAGGATTTAGAGTAATAAAAAGTGGAGAGTAGTTTTAAGAATATTTATTGATAATGATAGCGTTACAAAATTTGATAGAGTTAAAAGCAGGAAGCTTAATAAAAAAAAGTGGGGAGTTAATTATGAAATTAGTCCTGCCGTTCAAGGTTAAATAATAATTGGAAATGAAGATAGGACAACTATTTGGGAATGAAATGTTTTTAAAGTTCTATTTAATTTTAGTAAGGGAATAAGTGAGGGATCAAATACTCTTATTGCTAAGGCGATTGAAGAGGGAATAACTGATGGATTAAATAATACCTAAATTGTGTTTGTTGAAGTATTTGATATGAACGGAAATGTGAAAAGATATAAGAAAGGGACGGTTTTGGGAGGGAAGATTTGAGGTAAATATGAAGAAAGATTACAAATCTCTATTTGCAAGGTTTTAATATCAATATGAAAT
>JBBSBD010000524.1:0-2969 GCA_038251675.1 Chitinophagales bacterium
CAGGCGCAAACTATGACCTGGACCAACAAACAGGCTCCCTATGTATTGGGCGGCTGGCACAGTAACTCCTGGGCATTCGGTGCCGGAAAGATTTTGATTCTTGGTGATAGTGTTGTGCTGAAGTTTGCCCGCTATACTACTCCGGGATTTACACTTTTCATACCGTCGGGCTCCTCTCAACTTCAAAACTACAGTGGACCGGGCGTTGTGTTTACTTCTTACGAGGATGACAGTTATTTAGGAGACTCCAATGCAGATGGTCCTCCGACAGGAACACCGGCGTCATGGGAGGGAATAGAAACTACGGGGCCTGTCTGGTATCACTGGCCGAACATTTTCTTTGCAGCGCATTGAGAATTTTTGTGGGTTATTAAAATTTCATACCCTTCGGGAGTTTCAAAGTCTAATGTCTCCACATAATATCTTTTCGTAAAACCCCGATGTTCTCTTAAACCTTGATTCATTATAAAGCCAACCTATAAATCTTTATGGCCCATGAGCAATGTGTAGAAATAGTGAGAGTAAACATGGGCGCTTATATTTCACGGACATCATGCCAAGATAATGGAGTTGCCTTGTTTAAGCTTGAAGAGCGAAAAGGCATTGGGGTTTCATTTCGCGGGTTCTATTTATTGTTAGCTTGTGTAAGAAAGGAAATGAAAAGCTCGTTGAGAAAGTAACTCCAAATTAGGCCACTTTTACCAATTCCTTAATAATTGATGATCTAATATTGTTTCATCATTCACTCCTAAAAATACTTTTATGCTGAGACATTTACTTGCTGCATTATCCATTTTATTTTTCAGCTCAGGGTGCTTTCAAAAAGTACAATACATTGGGCGCAATTACCCGGCCACGGGCAATGTGGAAATGTTCTTCTCCCCTGTTGACGTGGGTAAGGATTATTTTATAATTGGCAAGGTCGTAGGCCAAACCGCAAACCTGAAGCAGGCTCAAAAGAAACTTATTTCTGTAGCCAAAGAAAATGGGGCCGATGCCATCATTATTCATGTTCCGGGCACCGAATCAACTGAGGCCTTACGCAATCATGTAATCACGTCTACTCTTATTCCGGCAACCGGCACAACACAACCTGCCGCAAGTAGTGTTACCACCATTTCAGAAGGAAACGCGGGTACGGTATATGGAGATTTGATTAAGTATAAGTAAAGTGGTAGAAAGATGTAATTAATTGTGACCGCCATTAATTAAAAAGATGATCGCAAATGCCTAATAATTATTTTATCTGCAATCTCATCGTCTTCGGCAAGAAATAATGCTTTGCTTATTATGATTGAAAGCGTGCGATGCATCATTCTTTCCGTAGGTATAGCAATCAATCTCAATACTATATAACCATCCTGGAGTCTCTTACAAATCCGGCTCTCAACAGATTTTCAACAACGGCCAATTCCTCACACTACTCTTCCCATTACCGGGTCGGTAGTATTTACTTTACCTGTCTCAACCCTGCCTGCATATCTTTTCCAGAAATTGTTTTGACCTTTTACTTTTACGCTAAGATCGTACCAGCCAGAGCTTTTGAATAAATCAACTACTATGCTTGTCTGTGCGCCTGCATTCAGCGTTTTCGTTTGTGCTTTACCTTTATAGGCATTGTCTGTTACTTCAACTGTTAGCTTTTGCTTACCCTGGTTCCCGATCTTTATTTCAACATTTCCTGTAAGGTTTTTTTTGCTTATTGAAGTACGCTGGTATTCGCAGGCTACATCCAACTCAGGGATATTGGCACTACCCAAAAATTCGCGAAAGAATCCATTGGGGCCATAAACCTTGAAGTGATAATTTTCATTATCCGCCAAAGTCCATGAATCAATAAGTTGGTCACCTGCCTTCACTGCATAATGGCGCGGCGCAGCTTCTTCTCCGGGAGTGTATACTATAAATGGTGAGCCTGCAGATGCAACGCCAAAGACTTCATTGCCTGCCCCGAATTTTATTTTAAATGACCGCTTGTCTTCACTAAGCTTTCCCTCGGCATACAACTGATATGGCAATGCGTTAGCGGGCCTTGTGCCTTTTTCCTGCTGTGGCATCCATGGGGAGGAAGCAGGATCAGAATTTACCTGGCCTATTTCGGCGGCGTTAAGTTTTTTAAAGCCGGACGGCAACTCTTTGAACTGCGCTTTATGGATGCTTTCCATAAAAGGTAGTTTTTCCACTTGCTTTGGCAAGGGTATATGTTCACCATTATAAGGTCTGAATATGGAAGTAAGATCTCCGGAAACAGTACGACGCCATTGGGTAAGATTGCTGTTCTCTATTTTTTTACCTGTCTTTCTCATTAAAAAATATTCCAGAAACTGTGTGGGAGAAGTGTGGTCAAATACCTCCGAATTTACAAAACCGCCACGGCTCCAGGGAGACGCCACTACCATGGGTACACGAAAGCCCATGCCAATAGGTCCTTCACGGTCACCATCATCCGGCTCCTTATCTTTCATCCATTGCTGGCTGCGGTGCAGGTATTCCGTTTTAGCATCTATTCCCCCTGATACAATACCGCTGTTTTCTTTATACGGATTGGGTGGTACAAAGGGAGGTACATGATCAAAGTATCCATCGTTCTCATCATAGTTGAGTATGAAAATGGTTTTCTTCCATACTTCCGGATCTTTAGTAAGAATATCCATCACCTCGCTCAGGTACCATGCACCATACCATGGAGACCCGGGATGGTCGGAAAAACGACATGGCGCCACGATCCAAGATACGGTTGGTAATGTACCATTCTCCACATCGCTTCTAAACTGGTGCAGTACATCGCCTTTGGGTATTTGCATGGTGCGCTCCGTACCATTTTCCATATAAGTATGATCTATAAGATGGCGGTAACCGGGATCATTCCTGTTATCAGTAAATGCTTTTTCATGCAGGTTTTTTTGCAGGGATGATAATTTGTTATACTCTTCCGGGGTATATTTACCTGCTTCATTTGTTGCACGATC
>JBBSBD010000525.1:0-2967 GCA_038251675.1 Chitinophagales bacterium
ATTGCCCGCAGTTTTTACAAATCCGGATGCAATTGCCTTCTCTGTATTACCGGGGAAACCATCGGCTGAGTTAAATAAGAAAAAACCTACCTGCCCGGTATTATTCCGGATATTCTTTACAACAACTTTCAGGTTTCCTTTTTTGACCTGGGTCTGGCTTGAAACAGAAAGGCTTGTTGTAATCATAAATGCGAAAACAATATATTTCAGGAAATTCGGTGAAACGCGGTTTTGAATCATTTCAACTGGCATTTTGGAGTTTTTAAATTGATAGTACAGTTTTTTATCCATTATACTGAACCAAGGCCGGAAACACCAAGGGAAGGATAATAGTTGGTGAATTCATGTAATTAAACAAACACATGGCAAATGGGAAGTTCAAGAGTTTAAAATAAGATACGCGTCAGAAAGATTATGAAAGTAATGTTGGATGTTACTATGCCTGAGAATGTTTTGAGATTTTTTTATTCTTTAATTTGGAACTATTTTCAAAGCATTCGTCGGTAAAACTAATACAAAACAGTCAATTAACCAGATGTTTAACAAACCTAATACAATAAATACGTTGATAGTGGTTGTTATTGTTGTATTGAATATTCATAAGGAAGCCAGTCCGCAATTCGTTGTTCTGCCATTTTGCCTTTCCAGTTTATGCCTGATGGGTCGTAATATCCGGTCTTATCAAAATAAACCTTCGGTTTAAGAAATTCAATAAAACTGAAACTTTTGCCATAATATACATATAAGTTCTCAGTGTAGCTTAGATATTTTTTAGAATAGTATTGAATTACAATTTCTTCGCACAGGAAGCTTTGATAGGTTGAATTTGTAACAGCAAATCCATTAGATTTTAAATCGTTTGCCCAAAGTGCTCTAAAAAAGTGCATCCTTGATCCAAGATAGGTGTACTTCCTTATTTCATCAAACTGTTTCTGTGTTGTGTCTGTGGTTACATCTTCCTGGAAAATAATATTTCCACAAAAAAAAGTGGCTTGTTTTAATTTATAATACTCAAATTTGTCAAGATAATAAGTGACATTATACCCTAATGCCTTGTTCTCAATTAAAATCGGTTTTAATGCATAAGCTTTCACCGTATCGTCATCCGAGTCATAGTTAAAGGTAATATCGCATTCATTCAATATTTTGCACTCCTGTGCATTGTAAGTGGTTCCAAGAAATTCATCTTTAAACAAATTTAAGTTTCTTCTCCTTTTCCTTACGAGTGATTTAGAACTGATAACAGCCCCGCCTAAATCATATATTTTGGGTTTCAAATAAATTATAACAGGTTCGCCGGCAGAAAAACCATTAAGAGTCACAGAATAATATCCAACAGCACTGATGGTTAAAGGCATTGAAATATTCTTTGAAATATTCAGCTCAAAATTCCCATTTACATCAGAAGTAGTTCCAACAAACGTACCGTTAAAATAGACATTGGCAAAGCAAACAAAATTGTTGGTATTCAGCTCAAAGATGGTCCCTTTTATCACCTGGTTAAAAGCGGGTGCGGCAAAAATAATAAATAGTGTAAAGAGTGTGAGCTTTTTCATTTTAGAATTCTATTAATATCTACTAATTTCAGAATTCATCTCACGATTCATTTAATTATAAATAAACCTGTTGTTTCGCAGCTTGTAAAACATTCCCCTCTTCTTCAGCTTATCAAAGATATAGAACAAAAATGAATTTATATCCTCCAATACTAAAATTGATTAACGCCGGCAGTTTCATGAAAAGCGAAAAGAAAAAATTCAATTGTATATCGTGGTATATCTATCTAAAACATACAGAATCCTTAATTACTCAAGTAAATTCAGAATGGATTATTTTTTAACAGCCTGAAGCACTGAATCCTATAAGTACTTTGCCATTTTCTGCGATATAATGACTAATTTTGCACCTCAATTTATCACTATGAATAAGCTTATCCGTTACTTCTTACAGGGGCTTCTGTTTATTTCGCCGCTGGCCATAACCATTTATGCCATTTATGTCTCGTTTCAATTTATTGACGGGTTGCTCATCCAGTATCTTACTGATTTAATTGGCTTTAAAATACCGGGACTCGGACTCATTATCATCCTGACATTCATAACCCTTATTGGGATTATAGGAAGTTCAATCCTGTTAAAACCCATTCTGCAATCATTGGATAAAATTATCAGCCAGGCACCGCTGGTTAAAATCATATATACCTCGATTAAAGATTTTATGTCGGCTTTTGTAGGTAAAGACAAAAAATTTACTGAACCGGTCCTTGTTAAATTAAGCCAGGACTTTGATATGGAAAGGCTAGGATTTATTACTCAACACGATCTTACCGGCCTTGGAATTGAAGCTGAAAAAGTAGCTGTTTACCTTCCCCACTCCTATACTTTCTCGGGAAATCTTGTGATCGTTCCGGTTGCAAATATAAAAGCGCTGAATGCCAACTCAACCGAAGTGATGAAATTTATTGTAACCGCCGGCGTAACTGCAATACAAGCAACAAAGGCTAGTCCGGAATCAATAAATGATCATTCCGAACCCATTTAAGATTCTACTTTCACTGATTATGAAAAAACCTCTGATACTGATCACCAACGATGACGGAATACATGCTCCCGGGTTGCGCTACCTGATTGAAACGATACGACCACTGGGCGACATTCTTATTATCGCTCCCGATAAACCACAATCGGCCATGGGACATGCTGTAACTATTCAGTCGCCCTTGCGGATACAAACTATTACCAAAACTCCCGGGTACCAGGAATATAGTTGCAACGGCACACCTGCCGACTGCGTAAAACTGGGCGAAAAAGTTATTCTCCGTGGCAAACCCGACCTGATTGTTTCGGGAATCAATCATGGAAGTAATGCTTCGATCAATATTTTGTATTCGGGTACTATGGCAGCCGTAATCGAAGGAGCCATGGAAAATGTACCTTCCATAGGTTTTTCATTGAATGATTATATGCA
>JBBSBD010000526.1:0-2961 GCA_038251675.1 Chitinophagales bacterium
AAGCACGGAATTATAAAGAGTAGTGAGTGCTGTAAATGGCAGCACATACACCACCGTTGGTTATGCATTGTATGATGGCTGCGGCGGAACTGAAATAGCTTGTAATAATCAAATGGGAACTTTCTATGGCAATGAAATGCTTGGCGGCTTAACACCTGGAAATACTTATTACCTGCGCTTTTGGTCGCTACATAATTTTACAACCATGACATTTTCTTTCGCACTAATGGACATTACCCCAACAACGCCTGCAGACGACCCAAATAATGCTACGCAGCTATCAATTAATTCGCCGGGTGCTAAATGCATTGCGCCGCAATTTTTTACAACAGCATCGGCAACCCGTTCATCTCCCGACCCATCTTGCAGCAGTGAAAATGATGATGACGTATGGTTTCAGTTCGTTATGCCTGCAAACGGTGTTTACATTTATGTTCAGGAAGCTGCTCTTATTTCATCAGGCAGTACACCAACACTTGGTATGGCATTAGTAAATGCCACCGCTGGTTTTCCTGCGGGCTGTTCTACAAATTTTGGAGGGACCACAAGTTTGGTATCAAGTACTGCAGGAGATGTTTTTCAAATAAGAATATGGACTATAGGCACAACAGACAGGGCTGTGTTCAGTATTTGCCTGCAGGATGGTTTCGGGATAAAGCCTGTTAATGATAGCTGCAAATACGCCACTGATCTTATAGTTGCTGCAGGCAATTGCGCCAATCCTGTAATCGGAAATTTGTTTAATGCCGACATTACTCCGGCGCTTACCAGTAATCCAAGTTGCACTGTAAACGCTACTTTGAAAAATGATGTGTGGTACAAAGCTACTGTGCCTGCAAGCGGTAACCTGGTGGTACAAACCTCTGCAACAAATTCTGAAGTAAATGATCTTGTGATGATTGCCTATACAAATGACTGTAACACATTTACACAAATAGCCTGCGATGAAGATGGTAATACTGATGCGTTCCCTTCAGCAAATCATCCACGTATAAGCCTGACAGGGCGTACACCCCGCGAGACAATTCTTTACAGAGTATTGCCAAGAAATGCAAACAACATGGGACAGTTTTCTATCTGTGCTTTTGATGGATCAGTGGTATTGCCTCTTACCTTAACCGATTTCAGCGCTTCATACAAGGGAAAAGAAGCCCACCTTTTTTGGCAAACGGCCCAGGAGCACAATACCGGCTATTTCGATATTGAGCGAAGTATTGATGGAATAAATTTTTATAAAACAGGAAGCGTTGCTGCAAAAGGAGAGAGTAATATTTCAGTAAATTATTCATTTACTGATAGCTTTTTACTTTCACTAAATATGCCCCGGCACCTGGTGGGTTACCGGTTGAAAATGGTTGATAAGAACGAACAATTTACTTACTCAAAAATTGTGACAGTAAATACCGGGGAAACATTATTATCAATTAAAATTAATCCTAACCCGGTAAAAAATATTTTACAAATTACAGGATTAAATGCTACGGATCCGGCAGCGATTTCAATAATAGGTTTTTCAGGAAATGTCATTAAGAAAACTGTTGCAAAGAATAATAATTATTTCATTGATATAAGCAATTTGCCGGCGGGCATTTATTGTATAACGGTTCAGGAAAATAAAGAAATTACGAACCTGAAATTTGTGAAGGAATAAGAGACATAAGGATCTTTAGCAACCGGCGTTAATAAACAATGACTCCACAGGCTTATCATTAATTAACGTGAGTTCGCTATTACACCTAAAGGTTGGGCAATGTTTAATTCAAAGAAAGCCAAACGACACCACCAACCCCGCAATAATTAAAATACTAAAGCCCACAATTAAAGGCCGTCGCAGGGATTTATCGCAGAGAATAATTCCATAGATCATTTTTAATAAATTATTACTGGTGGCTGCATTCACCACAGCCATTACAATTGTAGCATCTGCAATATTTAATTGGCTTTGAAACAGGTTGAGGATAAAAGGATATATGTCTGTAACGCCAACAATAAACGGCAAGACATCTATTCCGCCGCTTCCGTAACGTTTGGTTACAAACTCTGTAATGAAGGCAAAAAATATAAAGAGCGCCGCGAAGATTAAAGCGGTTTTAAATTCAAGTGGGTTGGTATGGGGTGGCAATGTCTTTTCATCGGCCTGCTGTTTTTTATTGGAATGAAATTTTAAAAAGTATAGGGCGATAAGAGAAGACAACACAACGAGAATGGCAAATGATGGAGCGAGTGCGATCGCGGTACTTTTATTAAAGAACAGGGCAAGTAAAAATAATCGCACATACATCATTGTAGTAGCAAGAATAATAGCAGCAGCCACTTTATTATTTTCAGGAAACTCCCCTGCTGATGTTGGCGTCCCCGCCAACATATTCCTTTACTATAGAAACATATTTTTTTATATTTATTTATGCTTCAAACTTATCATACTGAATTCTTAACTGGAACTATTTTTAGTCGGAAGCATCTATTGGCAAATGATGATTTTTAAAAGTATCAGCATCGGCTCGTTTGAATGGCTTGTTCAGAATAAAAAATGTACAACCAGCAGAGAGTTGGTAACTAAATTTAGCCATGTGATGATCACCTTAGCGTCAGCAGAATTTTATGAAAGCGGAATTGACGATCTGATAGACTTTGGTTTAATTTTATAAAACATTGGATGGCTTAAGATAAATTGGGCAATGGCTTCAAACTTATGTTGGTGTTGCCAGGTTGCTAAGTCATCAGCACAGCCTGCCCCGCTTCTCTGCCTATCGTGTGGACACATTTCTGTAAAATTTACTTTTTTTGCGGATGCAAAAAAGAGAGTTTACTGATCTGGATGATGTTCGGTTGGTTTATCGGGGGAATAAGATATTGAATGACTTGTTTAGTAAAAGTGTTCATTCGATTCGTCGTCTCACATCTGACGAAGCATCTGCAAAAGGGTTTTATCGTTTTTTACAGAATGATAGGGTCAGTGAA
>JBBSBD010000527.1:0-2941 GCA_038251675.1 Chitinophagales bacterium
CGTTTTGGAATATTTTTCGATGGAGCAACGGGAGAAGAAGTTATTCTCTGCGATAAACAAAATCTTTAGTTCCTAGAACTGGTAGTGTGAACAGTTTTCCGATATGGATTAAACCTGGTATCCTAATTCTTATAACTTGGCTTTTTTAATGCTTTGGCAAGCCATTCGACATCGAGATGAAGATAGCTCAGCAACAATCCGACGAGTGCACGAAGTTTCCACATGTACTCCCCTCCCTTCGCGAAAATTGCTTTTATATAACTTTTGCGTGCTTCTTTATACATCTTTTTAATTAACAGATATCGACCTTCGCGCGAATAAGCCATTACCATAACTTTATCAAAATGGTTTGTTATATCCTTTTCTTTTACGGCAAATTCAAGTAAATGGTTTTGTGAAAACAGCTTCATATTTTGAACCGAAAGCGCATAACAACCTGAGAAAATCCGTACCAAATGCGTTTTGGTGGTCTGCCCAGGATAAACGCGCCACCTGCCGGTAGGAACAGGATCAAAATAAAAAACTCCATGCGAAGCGAGTAATTGCCAGGTAGGCAAATCAACAAGCGGTAAACCGAAGCCTTGTTGAAACCCTCCGATTTTATCCAGGATATCTTTCCTGATAAGAGCTGTCAGAGCAGGTATACAGTTCCTGAAAAACAAAATATTCAGGATGCTTCCTACCGGATTATTATCAAATAATTCAAAATCGGATGGTAGTAAAGCAGGTGAAACCGGGAATGAGAGACTTTGGTCGATATTGACCTGTATTGCCGGGCTCCAGGCCATAATTGTCTCTGGTCTTTCACTCAAGGCATTAACTTGCCGGGATAACTTATCTTTTTCCCATATATCATCTCCTTCGAGGATAGCAATGTATTTCCCTTTAGCTTGTTGAAGAGCAAAATTATAATTTTCGGCCAGCCGGTAAATACCAATATTTTCACGATTGAATAGTCTGACCCTGGGATCGGCAGCGGCATATTTACCGGCAACTATGGCTGTATCGTCCGTGCTCCCATCATTAACAACAAGCATTTCCCAGTTTTCAAAATCCTGGTCCAGTGCGGATTGAATGCATTCGGCAATAAATGCGCCGTGATTATACGTTGGAGTGATAATTGTAACAACCGGATCCATCAGAGGTTCTGCTTAAGTTGTGCCTGGGTGGCAATCTGCAGGAAAGGAATGTCCGAAAAGAAATTAAACGTGAAGACATTCAGCAGTTTCACTTTCAAACTCTTTGCAGGATTTATCCCATAGCTTTTTCTTACTTCATAACCTGAATCAGAGTACATCCTTTTAATACTTTTATGAGTAAAAAACCGGTAATGCGTATAATCAAGTATCCCCGAGTCTTTGTACCGAAAATCTTTTTCAATTATGATCTCCCATAAATTTCCGACATACCTGAAATTAGGAAGTGAAGTAACCACATATCCTGCAGGCACCAAAATCCGCTTTATTTGCATCAGAATAAGGTCGTAATCCGGTAAATGTTCCAGCACATCATTAAAAACAATACAATCAAAATAGGTAGATGGTAATTTACCTGATTCGAGAAGCTCAAGGAAATTATCGCAAATAACCTTATCAAGCCTCTGTGAAGCAATGGCTGCAGATTCTGCATGCATTTCAATACCCCACACCTCCGTTCCGCTGCGTTCTTTTAACTGAACAGAGAATGAACCATCCCCACAACCGACTTCCAGGATTTTCAAGCATGATTTCGGAACAAAATCAAGCATTTCCTTCCTGCTTTGATATACGTAACTGTAATTATTCTCGGTCATTGAGATAAATTTGGAATGTGAATAGCTGCAAAAGTAGGAAAGGAATCGGTAAATGCATTATTGTTCCTTACTTTTGCCGAATATTTTTCCACCCCAAGGCATTTTATGATTTCGAAAAACCTGATAAAATCATCCTTTATTTATACAATAATAGGTGCATTGCCGCTTGCTTCAGCGTTTTTCCTCCTTCTTTTTTACACCAACTATCTCACCACCTCTTTATACGGCGCACTCGTTATCTATGTCAGTTTTACGGGTTTCATACAATTACTCGTTAACCTGGGCCTAGATACCTACATTGGAATAAGTTACTTCGATAGCCGACGTGACCGTGCTGTTCTAAAGGCTAAAATAGGTGCAATAACCGGATATTTGCTTATCTGGGGCTTGTTCGTTACAGCTATTTTTATGTTGTTGGGCGAAAACCTGTTCAGCCTTATTTTCCAGGAAAAAGATATTTTTTTCTACCCCTACGGGCTGATGTCGGTGGTTACCGCATTCTTCAACAGTTATTTTAAAACCTATGCCAACCTGCTCATCAACCAGGAAAAAGCAAGCCGGTTTGCAATAGTGAATTTAGCCAATTTCGTAATGACCATTGCTTTTTCACTTACGGGTTTGTTTATGTTCCCCAACACGCTTATCGGCCCGATGTGGGGACGATTACTTTCGGGAGTGGGCATCTTTATCATAGCATTTATTTCACTGAACAAAATATCGGTGGCACGGATTAAGCTAGGTGATGAATTAAAACATACACTGAATTTTTCTTTACCCTTAGTTGTTTTCTTCCTCTTATCATGGAGTATTTCTAATATATATCCTTTTATTATCAAGTATTTTATGACTCTACAGGATGTAGCTATCCTCGGGCTTGTTATACAGTTTACCTTGTTGGTTGAATTTGTCCTGAACGGTTTGGGGATGTCAATCCAACCGAAAATATTCGGAATGATAAAAGATCAGAATCT
Source organism: Chitinophagales bacterium (assembly GCA_038251675.1). Lineage (GTDB taxonomy): Bacteria > Bacteroidota > Bacteroidia > Chitinophagales > Chitinophagaceae > Ginsengibacter. The sequence continues at coordinate 2,764 of JBBSBD010000527.1, forward strand.
TACAGGCTCAACACCGGAACTCAATAAATATTTCAGCGGATTTAATGCTTTGGCGTTGTTGGTTATTCCGGCATCCACATTTTTTATTCCGCTTGTTCTGCCATTTCTTATCAGCAAGGATTATGATGCCAGTTTCATTTTCCTTTCGGTGCTGAACATCGGGTTCGCTTCCAGGGGC
>JBBSBD010000528.1:0-2893 GCA_038251675.1 Chitinophagales bacterium
AGTTTGAAGACAGTATTGATTTGCCATCATTATTAGCATCCTCACAAATTTTCTCCAGTAAAAGTGAAGCAAGAAAAATGATTGCAGGAGGTGGGGTTTTTATTAATAAAGAGAAAGTGGCTTCAGTTGACGCAGGGATTAATGAGTTCAAATTTCTTAATAACAAATATCTATTGATTCAAAAGGGAAAGAAAAACTACTACCTCTTGAAAATTAATGGAATCTGATTTTTTTGCTGCTTAAATTGGATACGCTAAGGTTTTTTATACCGCCTTCTTAAGTTGCTCCGGGGTGCGTATTTCCTGCCTTTCATATTCTTCTATATCAGGAATAAATGCTCTTTCTTTTAGTAAAAACCCATTTCCTTTCTCACAAAAATGAACTTTAATATTTTCGATTGAGATTGGATTTCCGTCAGGAATGTCAGCGATATTGCTATGCCTTATATCATGTCCGTCTATTATCATTACAAGTCCGCTTCCTATAGCTTCCATTTTATTACCTCCTGTTATGAGCATTCCGGTATCTTCTCCAAGCCCAATGCCAACAGCAGAAGGATTGCTGGCTATTGCTTGTGCAAGTCTCCCAAACCTTCCGCGTTTTTCAAAATGGCTGTCAAAAATTACATCGTCCATAAATCCAAGACCCGTAGTAATTTTTACCTCCCCCTTTAAGTGAGCAGTGGTAGCACTGCCTTCGTAAATCATCGTGTTGCTCATAGCCATGGCTCCCGCAGATGTGCCGGCAACTATAAAATTTTTTTCGTCGTGATATCTGTTTAAAATGAGTTCGAGAATTTCAGTACCTCCAAAAGTAGCGGAAAGCCTTAACTGGTTTCCCCCGCTTAGCATAACAACATTGCAGCTTTTAATGCGATCAATGTATTCGGGATCCATTGCATCCGAGCGATTTCGAATAGGCATTAAGCCAATGTTAGTACATCCGATTTTTCCAAAAGCATTCAGGTAATTTTCACCTACTTCGTTAGGTATCATAGAAGCTGTAGTTATCACTTCTATACTTACTTCCGGGCCGCCAGCCTCTTCTATTATACGACGAAGAATCCCCAGCTCAAAAAAATTAAGATTATTTCGAAACATTTCCCCTTTCTCAAGATCTACGCCTTTATCTTCTGCCCCACCTATGGCAAAGAGCTTCCCCAACGGATTTTGCATGCATTTAATTTTACTAAAAACATTGTTTTATTTTTTTTTCAATTAATATTTCTCTTACAAACAATGTTAAAATAAATACTAATTACAAATGTAACGGAATTGAAATAAAGAGATTGTGCCGTTAATGTTGAATTTTTTTTTGGCACATAATTTTCCATACCTTACAATTCAGCAATAGAATCTTTTTCAAAAAATCAACCCTATTTTCCTTTTATGAAAATTGTAGAAATTAAAGTGCTGCGGGGCCCTAATTACTGGAGTGTGCGCCGCCCAAAGCTTATACAAATGAAGCTTGACCTGGAGGAAATGGAAGAATTACCAACCAATAAAATAAAAGGATTTAAAACAAATCTTGAAAAGCTTTTACCGGGACTCTACGAACACAGGTGCAGTGAAGGAGTGCCGGGCGGGTTTTTATCACGTGTGGATGAAGGTACCTGGATGGGGCACGTGATAGAACATGTTGCGCTTGAACTGCAAACACTCGCAGGTATGGATATGGGATTTGGGAGAACGAGAACCACCGGAAAGCATGGGGAATATTTTGTTGTGTTTGATTATATGGAAGAAGAAGTGGGGGTATTCGCGGCAAAATCTGCTTTCAGTTTGGTTGAATCAATTATTAAAGTTTTGCCCTATAATTTAGAGGAGGAAGTGCAAAGTATGAGAGTTATAAGGGAGAATACAAGGCTCGGGCCATCTACCGGCAGTATAGTGGAGGAAGCGGTTAAAAGAGGAATTCCCCATATACGACTAAACAAACACAGCCTTGTGCAGCTTGGATATGGAATTCATCAGCAAAGGATAAGGGCAACTATTGCGGGCACTACATCGAGTATTGCCGTTGATATTGCCGGGGATAAAGAAGAGACAAAAAACCTGCTTAGTGCTGCAGAAGTTCCGGTGCCAGGAGGAATCATTCTTTACAGAGATGAAAATGTGCAACGTGCAATCGACGAAGTGGGGTATCCGTTTGTAATTAAGCCAATAGATGGCAACCACGGGAAGGGAGCCACTACAAATATTACAACATTCGAGCAGGCAGAAAAAGCCCTTGAAGCTGCAAGAGAATATGGCCGTACTGTTATTTGCGAAAAATATATAACAGGTTTTGACTTCAGGGTACTTGTGGTAAATTTTAAATTTATTTGCGCAGCATTGCGAACGCCCGCTTCCGTTAGGGGAGATGGGGAGCACTCTGTAAAATGGTTAGTTGAAGAAATCAATAAAGATCCGAGACGAGGGTATGGTCACGAAAAAGTTTTAACTCAAATAAAGATTGATGGTTTTACACAGAAAATGCTTGATGAAAAAGGCTATAATTTAGATACAATTCCGGCAAAAGATGAATTGGTTCTATTAAAACCTACCGCAAATTTATCCACCGGTGGCACATCTACTGATGTGACCGATGAAGTTCACCCGGTAAATATTTTTTTAGCCGAGCGAATTGCAAAAATCATAGGACTTGATATTTGCGGTATAGATATTATGGCATCTGATTTAAAAAAGCCTTTGATGGAAAATGGCGGTGCCGTGCTCGAAGTAAATGCAGCGCCAGGATTTCGCATGCATGTTGAACCATCGGAAGGTATTGCAAGAAACGCGGCTGAGCCGGTTGTAGAAATGCTTTATCCAAAAGGCGCCGATGGGCGAATCCCTATTATTGCTATTACCGGCACTAATGGAAAGACTACAACAAGCAGGCTTACTGCCCA
>JBBSBD010000529.1:0-2882 GCA_038251675.1 Chitinophagales bacterium
AATTGGGTCAAAGGCAATAAGATCGTAAAGCAACTTCCCTTATTTAACTCACTTTCTACTTTGATAGAACCATTATGTAATTTTACAAACTCCTTAGTGATAGAAAGCCCTATACCACTTCCCTGGTTTTCCATATTTTCAGGAATATCATTTTGAAAGAACCGTTCAAAAATTTTGCCCTGTTTTTCCACCGGTATCCCGATTCCTGAATCTCTCACTTTAATTTCAAGTACGGTTTCTTCTGCATTTCTTTGAGCTTCTATGGTTACGCTTACGCTTCCATTTCCAGGAGTAAACTTAAATGCGTTAGATAGAATATTAAAAAGTATCCGCTCTATTTTATCCTTATCAAATTTTGTATAAAACCTTTTAATAGAAGAATTGAAGGAAAAAACGATATGATTTTGAGCGGCGAGATCAGAAAAAGAATAACAGGTTTCCTGGATGAATTTTATGATATTACCCTCACCCGGATATAGTTTCAGTTCTCTCATTTCCATTTTTCTAAAGTCTAACAACTGGTTCACCAGGTTCAGCAACCGTCTTGAATTTCTGTGTATCATCTGAAACTGGCGTTTCTGCAGGAGATCACCGGCTTCTTTAATAATCTTATCCATTGGCGTAAGAATAAGAGATAAGGGGGTTCTTAGCTCATGGCTTACATTAGTAAAGAAACGGATTTTCATCATGTCCAACTCATGCAGGCGATTGGCTTCCCTTCGCTCCTGTTCTATTGCGAAACGCATGCGGGCCCTTCGTAAGATTAGCCTTCGGCCAATATATAACCCAATTGCTAACACCAGGACATATAAGGCATAGGCGTAATTCGTACGCCACAGAGGTGGTAAAATATTTATCCTGAGAAGCGCTGCTTCATTGCTTAGAATACTGCTTCCGTCAATTGTTCTCAATTTAAAGACATAAGTGCCGGCGTCGAGATTTGTATAGGTGGCTTTACGTGTTTTATCATCCGCAACAAACCATTCATTATTAAAACCTTCCAGTGTGTAAGCATATTTAAGCCTGGACTGATTGAAAAGATTTAAAGAGGCAAACTCAATGGAAAAAATGTTTTCATTATAATGCAGGGTAATTTCTTTTGTTGCTGAAATGGAGTTCGGGAGAATTATATGGCCATTAAGACTTTCACCTGGCGTTATACTTTTGTTGAACATTTGCAGATCTGTAAGTACCAATTGCGGGTCATAAGTTTTCTTATTTATCTGTTGAGGTGAAAACAAATTAAACCCGTTTGGGCCACCAAAAAGCAATTCCCCGCTTCGGGTAGCATAAGCGGCATATTCATTAAACTCCTTACCCTGCAATCCATCGGATTCATTGTAGTTTCTAAATTGAAATGACAGCTTACCGTTCTTTTTATCTTCATTTATAATTACGTTTGACAGCCCGTTTGGTGTGCCTGCCCAAAGATTATGCTGCTGGTCTTCCACAATCGACAATATAATATTATCGGGCAGCCCATCTTCCTTACGAAGTGTGGTAAACTTGTCAGTAGTTGGGTTATAATAGTCAAGACCTTCGCGGGTTGCAATCCATATTATTCCGCGGCTATCTTGTAAAATTGCAATGGTGTTATTATTGCTCAGGCTGTTCGCCGGTTTTAAATTATCATGATGAAAATATTTCGAAAAATCACCCGTCTTGGCTTCAAGGACATCAACGCCATTGGAAGTTGCCATCCAGATATCGCCGTTTTTAGCCTCCATCAAATCTCCCACATAGCTTGAGTGAACCGAGTGGTAGCCGGTTGCTTTAAAGTGAGTAAAAGAGTTGGTCTCTCTTTCGTATCGGTCAAGGCCAGACGAAAAAGTGCCAATCCACAGACGTTGTTTCGAATCCTCCATTATTGACCAAATTGAATTATCGGCAATGCTCGAGTTATCGGAATCATCATGCTTGTAATGAGTAAATTTCTTTCCGTCGTAACGGTCGAGTCCGCCAAAATAAGTGCCAATCCAAAGTATATTTTCATGATCAATACAAAGGCTTACCACTACATCGTTGCAGAGGCTGTTGGCATTTGAAGGGTCGTGTAAAAATCTTGTAAACTTACCTGTGCTGCGATCAAAATATATCAGCCCACCGCCGTTAGTTCCAAGCCAGATATTTCCTTTTTCATCTTCAACAAACCTGTTAATATCATTAAATGATAAACTGTTGGGATCAGAAAGTTTGTGGTGGTACAAAGGAAATTTTATGATGCTCTTATTGTAGTAGGAGATACCTTTCTTGAAAGTACCAATCCACATAATGCCGTTATCATCTTTATACATCGAGTTTATGCTGTTCTGCACAATACTATAATTGTCATCTTCGTAATTGAGAAGATATTTTATTGTAAAATCTTTTTTATCCAAAAGGTTTATTCCGCCATGGTCGGTAGCGAGCCATATCATGCCATTCTCATCCTGCGCCACTTTTCTTATTACCTCATTATTTAAGTTTTTGGGGCCACTGCCTTTGGTGAGGTGGGTTAGTTTTTGCTCCAAAACATTGTAATAAAAAACACCCTGCGGTGTTCCGGGTGAATATATCCAGAGATCGCCATCTGAGTCTGTGTACCCTTCATACCTGGCCCGCACATTTATTGTTTTTTGCAACAGCAAATCTGTGCTGCTTAAAAGTTTACCAGTAACGGCATCCATCTTTTGTATGAAGCCATTGTCGTAAATTATCCATATTATATTACCGATGCTTAGGGCGAAGGCGGTGATATTGCAAGTGCTATTATCAGTGTTCTTTTTAGTTTTATCCGCAAAGTGTATTGTTCTTCCGCTGGCAGGATTGTATTTGTATAAACCGCTTTCGTTGCAGAGGAGCCAGTAATTTCCCGCATTATCTTTTTTAATGTCTGTCAGCAT
>JBBSBD010000530.1:0-2879 GCA_038251675.1 Chitinophagales bacterium
AGTACTTGCTTAGTTTGGAAATGAACACATCCATGGAACACCCTATAAAATAATCATCGCTGCCCATACTTTATTTAGAATCTCTTCGTGTTTTAGTAGGCGGTTCCAGTTTTCGCATTGTTCGTAATTTTAAAGCGGAGGCCGAAGGTATGACGGTTGATGCGCTGATTGGCAAATTAATTTAGTCTTCCTCACGACTTTATTCCTGATAGAACATCAACTTAAGGTACTGATGCAACATTTTTGTAGCTATTCTAATGTTTAATAGTAAATCACATAAAAAATTCGCCTACCGTTATATTGTGAATGCTCAGAATTCTTACCAAACTTTTAAGGGTAAGTAACCTTTCCCTTCTCCATGCGACAATATTGCATGCGGGGCAACTCATAGTCATAAGCGAATGTCTCATAGCTTGAATAGCCAGCTTGCTTTCGTAGTTCTGCCAATCTTTCTCCAATCTGCTTTAATGTAAGGTCTAGTGCATCATTCCCTTTCATTGGGGGAAATTGTTAACAAATAGACTTATTTGTTACACCCAATAAGGATACATCATTTATGATGCATTAATTTTCATTATACATTCATAGAAGTTTTGCAAAAGAACTGATGGAAGATTTAACCCGAAAATTTAAAAATTATGAAACCCCTCTACACCTTGAGAATTTAACTCTACTTTCTAACTTTCGCTCTACTTTTTATTTCCTGTAGTGACCAATCTGCTATAGAAGTACTTGATAGCAAGGAAAGTTTAAATTATTCTTTTCCTTCCTTTTCAAATGATGCTGAATTCACAGCAGCAGCGAATTCAATAAACTTTATGAGCGAACTTGAACTCAGCAATTGGGAAGTTAAAAAAGACTTTATTTCATATAGAAGCGTTTACCGAAAAGCTGTTCAGGAGTGGGATTCAGTTTCTTCTAAAGAAGAAAGAATTCTTTTTATGAAAGAATATGATGATGTATTATTTATTAGAGACTCTATTATCTATCCCAGAATTGATGTAGTTCTTTATCAATCCTTAACTAATAGGCAGGGTATTTACGAAACGGAAGGAATAGTTAACAAAATAGAGGGTGATTATATAATTAGCGTGGAAAAAAAAGATGTTAATAAATTAATGCACTCACGCGATTTGATTGACGGGCTGTCAGCGGGTCTTGAGGCCAACGTTGAAGGGATAAGATATTTTAAATTTCTATTTTCCAATAATCAAAGTATTTCTTCCAGAATCAATGCAGCATGCAGCGCAGAAATAACTGCTTCATATTTCTACAATCAAAGCAATTGCAGAGATGATAGAGAAGTCTATATCTCCGCGAGATCATTCTTCACTCTAACTACTAGCGTTTTTGGGGATAAGAGACAACCAAGAGTTGAATTCAAAGTTTGGGGTAAGTTAAGAACAGGAACCTTTTGCAGATGGAAGGACTATGAGACAACTCTTGCTTATCAAAATATAACATTTTCAATAATGGCATGGGAAGTACTTAACTTAATCCCTCTCCCAAAATTGTACAGTTATTCTTTGCCTGATTATGCGCCTACAAATGATCGGTTAGATTTAACCTGGAATCAACCAATTGGTAGCCAAGTTATCAACTTATCAATAGTAGCACAACCATTTCTATCACTTCACGCTGAAGGCAGTAGTCGTGGAGTAGACAACAACTGGGCAGTTCTTGATTGTCAATAAAATTTAAATTAAAATGAAAAAAATATTAATAATACTAGGCTATTTGGCCTTTGCTTGTTCCGATGAGATGAAGTTGAGCCCTTCGCTTTTGCCAAGTATGTCGAAATTCGCCTCACAATCAGAATTTGATCAATTTGTAAATCAGTTTGCGCAGTTAGCTCCTGAGGATTACAATTCATGGCAGACGAAACAATCCTTTAGCTCTTTTAGAACGATCATGTTAAAGGCATATCTTGAATTAGATACAATTTCATCAGTCAATGTTTTTAATGAATTTCTTAAAAAATACAAAAAGATATTTGTAGTTAAAGATAGTGTTTTGGTTCCTAGAATAGATATCCCATTATACCAGGCAATTGCCAACGAAGATGGTTTCTATGAAACAGATGGATTCGTAAATAAACTTCACGGAGACTTCGTCCTGATTGCCAAAGCAGAGTCATTTTTAAGATTGAACGGTTTAGATGTTGATGATGTTTTGCGAAAATGGTTAGAGAAAAATGAAAAGCCTGAGTATCTCTCTATTTTTCAGATCACCAATACTGGTAATAAGCAGAATCCAAATGAAAAATCGAATGCCACTTGCACGACCTACGAAACCGCAAGCTATTTCTATAATCAATCAAACTGTAGAAATGATAGAGAAGTAGTTATCATAGCCAAGTCTTATATTACAACAACTATGACAAGTATAGGTGACACTAGACAACCTCGTGTACTGATTGAAATTACCGCGTTGAAAAGAGCAGCTACTTTTTGTGGTTGGTATCTATACACGACCAATATCAAGAGAGCGAATACGTCTTTTTCGGTAATGGCTTGGTCGGTTGCGGATTACGTTGCCACACCTCAAAGGTTTGATATTGCTTTACCCGGATACACGGTGGATTCTTATGTCATTTCATGGGATTATCCAATAGGTTCGAGTCTTCTAAATCAATATGTGGAAGCCCAACCATTCATTTCGGTGCATTCAGAGGCAACACATAGAGGCGTAAACGGCAATTGGGCTATTTTAGATTGTAGATAAAGTTAAAACTATGAAAAAAATCGCGTTGATTTTATTCTTGTTCTCTTTCTTGTCGCTCAGTGCGCAAGAAGGCGTTACTAAAAAACCGAAGAAATTCTATTATTCGGCTTATTTGAGTCTTGGACGATCGCAATTTGGAATTTCTTTAGCAGCTC
>JBBSBD010000531.1:0-2872 GCA_038251675.1 Chitinophagales bacterium
AGGAAGGGCTTGCAGTACCGCATTTTAAAAAACTGATTGAGATAGCTTCAGCAGACACGGTTAAAAATAGAGCCGTTTTATTAACCGCTTATGAGTACCTCGGGGGATATGAAGCCAATATCACAAAGGATTATACAGCATCAGTTGGCTACTTTGAAAAATTGCTTGAACTGGATCCCGGAAATGTGGATGCCAGGAAGAATAAAGATCTTTTGACAAAATGGATTGAACAGGGGAAAGGCACTCAATAAAAAGCTTCATCGGTTTTGGTTTTGGTTTTGATTTTGGTTTTGGTTTTGGTTTTGGTTTTTTAGGTGAAAATACCGACCCGTAATCGGGTTGGTATTTTTTTCTGCTTCTTTTCCCTGAAGCATCCTGTTTTTATAAATAATGAAATAATTAAAAATTATCTTTTTCATATTTTCCAATACAGTTTAATTAAGACATGCCCGGTTAGTGATCAACTGCCGCCGTGTTGTTACTTAAAAACCGGACTTTGGATTTTCCTGGAAAAACATCAAGTGACGAATTGAGCCAGGAACGAATTTCATCAATATATTCATGAACGCTAAAAACATTCCAATGCCGTCCACTGGTTCAAACAGATAAATTCACCAAATCAATTTTAATATGAACACCAATCTCGATATCAAACTACCAAAAGACCTTACCAAAATTGACAGCAACGATTTCGGCGAGCTGATCTGGTGGTGCAATCACCTTTGCATAACTCCTGAAAAGCTTTTGAAAACTATCACCGTCATTGGATCTTCTGCAACAGCCGTTAGAAAATATTTGCATAAATGATCTCCAGTACCTGGTATTAAAATACCCGTACAAACAGCTCCACTCACAATTGTTTTGTTAGGCCTAAATTCATGTATGATGAATGGTAGATAATGAAATATTGACCATTTGCTACTGACCATTCACATTTAACTTAACGCTCATTTCAATTTTTGCCGCTTTACATTCAACACACTATAGTAAAAAAGGGAGCTGCCTGTTATTTCCAGACAACTCCCTTTATAGCAAGCAAACGCAGGCATTAACTAAACCAATTGACCCACTTCTACTAATTCGCCCATATTTCTGGTGCTTTCTTTTTGTTCTTTTACAGCCAGATTTTCAACTGGTGCATCAAAGTTTTGCGGGTATAAATTCCGAAGGAAATCATTGGCCCAAAAGTCAATATTATAATGGGTTACCTGTTCGTATAAACGTTGCATCCGCATTTGCTTATCACTATCACTGAGTGTAAGCGCCTGTAAAAGTCCATCTTTTAATGATTGTAAATCGTATGGATTGGTTAAAATGGCATAGTGCAATTCCACGGCCGCCCCGGCAAATTCAGACAGTATTAATACACCAGCAGAACCTTCAATTTGTCCTTGTACGGCTATATATTCTTTGGCTACCAGGTTGAGACCATCCCGCAAAGGTGTTATCCAGGCAATATCGGCTACTGCATAATAAGTAATGATTTCTTCAAACGGGAAGGATCTTAAAATCAAGCGGATGGGTATCCAATTCATATTGGAATATTTACCATTGATGCGGCCAACAGCATGTTCTACATCATGCTGAATTTTATCATAAATCTTCATCCCCTGTGCAGGTGGTGTGCAAATCTGTACCAACTCTATCTTGCCATGAAACTCCGGATAGTCATCCAGAAATTGTTCAAACGCCAGCACTTTTTCCAACGGACCTTTTACATAATCCAACCGTTCCACACTCAACACCACTTTCTTTCCTGCCGTCTGCTGTTTCATGGCTTTAATCTTTTCCAATGTTCCATGCAGTTTCAATACTTCGCCGATGTAATCTACCTGAATCCCCACAGGGTTGGCGCCCATTTTTACTACCCGGTTATTTACCCGGATACTGGTAGTCATTTTTTGAACACCCAATGCTGTGCTATATGTAAGAAAGCGGGGGGCTGAATTTGTTTCTTCCAGTACTTCTACCGGGAACAAACTTTTTACCACATCCATGAAATTTTCAACATAGCGTGGTATGTGAAATCCGATATAGTCACATTGAAGCAAACTGCCAATGATTTCTCTTCGCCATGGCAAAATATTAAAGGTATTGGCGGCCGGAAAAGCAGTGTGGTGAAAAAATCCGATTTTAAGATCAGACCGCAATTCCCTCAATAAGCCAGGTACCAGCCAAAGGTTATAATCATGAATCCAAACGATGGCACCATAATCGGCCTGCTCTGCTGCTTTGATGGCAAACAGCCGGTTGATATTTACGAAATGATCCCAGTGATGGTGATTGAATTTTGCCTTGTTGGTAAATGAAAAGATAATTGGCCAGAATGCCTCCTTGGCAAATGATTTATAAAAAATATCTACTTCGCCTTTTGTTAACCCGATCCTGCTGGCCATAAGGTTAGGATATTTTTCTTTATCGATGTACACATTGCGCAGCAATTCTCCACTGGTCTTCACATCTTCCCAGGCAATCCAAACACCGCTACGACCATTGTGAAAAAAGTTTTGCAATGTTGGTAGGATGCCATTGGGGCTTTTCGGTGCTACCCGTTCGGCTACCCCGTTAATAGTTTTTACTTCGTAAGGAAAACGGTGATACATTAAAACCAGCTGTGGCGAGGTAGTATTTTCGAGCTGTTTAATTTCCTCCCGGATATTACTTGTATAATGCGAAAGGCGTTCAAAGCTTTTAATGCCTTCTAATATGCCGCCTGCTCCTGCATCCCTTGCTATCAATATGTTGGGAATTTCCGCGACCATTTCCACCAATTTTAATTCCGACTTTCCTACAGCAACGCCTTTAAAGCCACATTGATACATAGATAAATCATTCAATGTGTCGCCCGCTACCAGCACTGATTCTGCATCGG
>JBBSBD010000532.1:0-2831 GCA_038251675.1 Chitinophagales bacterium
CACGCAGGCAATGCGCGCTGCAAGAGCTAATCCTTCGCAGAGTTTAAGAAGTGAGTAAAGTGGTTCTATTTACTGGAAACCAACAAATAGTAATAATTAGGTATAATCAATGAATATATAATAGAAAAACTTCCTTATGCTACGCAACTACTTAAAAATCGCCATCCGCAATCTGACTAAAAACTCAGTTTACTCATTTATCAATATCTCAGGGCTCGCCATTGGCATTGCAAGTTCGGTACTTATTCTTTTGTGGGTGGCCGATGAATATTCCTATGATCGTTTTCATAAAAACTACAATTCCATTTATAAACTGTACCAAAGCCAGCAATGGCAGCAAGGTATTGGCACAAACAACTCTATGCCCTATCCCGTAAAGGAAGCTATCAAAGAAAGATCGGCTGAAATAAAATATGTAGTGATGACGAACCAGGGCGAAGGCAATATGTTGCAAGTGGGTGATAAGCGCCTAAACAGGTATGGCTTAAGTGCAAGCGAAGATTTTTTTAACATGTTCAGCTTCGAAATGGTTACTGGAGATGTGAATACAGCATTAGCGGATCCAAACGCTATCGTAATAACTGAATCCACTGCAAAGGCATTTTTTGAAAATCGTGACCCAATAAACCAATTAATTCGAATAGACAATAACCAAGAACTAAAAGTAACGGGTGTTGTTAAAGATGTACCTAAGCAATCTGAATTTCGCTTCGATTATGTGTTGCCTTTCGCATATTTTGAATCCACTAATTTTTGGGTGCGCAATGCCAAACCATTGTGGGATAACAACGCGTTTCAAATGTACGTGTACCTGCAGCCACAAGCCAGCGAAGCAGATGTAAACGACCACATACAAGACCTGGTAAAAGATAACAATCCAAAAGCACCGACTGCAAAACTTTTTCTGCACCCTATGAGCAAGTGGCGGTTGTACTCCAATTTTGAAAATGGAAAAAATTCTGGCGGCTTAATTGAATATGTAAGGCTATTCACAATCATCGCTATTTTTATATTGGTTATTGCCTGTATCAACTTTATGAATCTGGCAACAGCTCGCAGCGAAAAACGTGCCCGCGAAGTAGGTATTCGAAAAAGTGTGGGTTCAAGAAGAAAAGAATTGATTTTTCAATTTTTAGGAGAATCTATACTGATTACATTTATCTCATTTCTGATTGCAAGTGTGCTGGTGGAAATTCTTTTACCTTCCTATAATCTTTTAGTGAACAAAAATATCGTGATCGATTATGGTAATCCGTTCGTCTGGCTAATAGCGGTTGGATTAATTTTAGTTATAGGGATTTTCTCCGGAAGTTATCCCGCATTTTACCTCTCTTCCTTTCAACCGATTAAAGTTTTGAAAGGGAAAATAAATGTAGACAAAGGAGTAAGCACACCCCGGCAAATATTAGTTACGCTTCAGTTTGGGTTTTCCATCTTTCTTATCATTGGCACTATCATCATCTATCAGCAGGTGATACACGTAAAGGGTCGCGATATGGGTTACGATCGTGAAAATCTGATGCAAATCTGGACGAACGGTGAACTTGAATCTAATTTTCAAACCATTCGGCAAGAACTTGTGCGCACTGGAGTTGTGCAATCAGTTTGCAAAAGCAATAGCCCGATAACTTCTATTTTTTCCACCAATGAAGTTACATGGGCTGGCATGAATACCGACCAGCGCATTGCCTTCTCTACCATTGCCACCGAATACGACTACGCAGAAACGATGGGAATAAAGATGCTGGAAGGTCGCGATTTTTCGCGCGATTTTAAAAGCGATTCAAGCGCGGTGGTGATTAATCAGGCCGCTGTCGATTTGATGGGCATGGAAAACCCAATAGGGCAAACACTAACACTGTTTGATGGTACCTATCAAATTATTGGTATAATGGACAATGTTGTTATGAGCGACCCCTTCAAACCGGTAGAGGCTTTGTCAATGGTGTTTATTCCCGGTTGGAGCTCTACTATCACAGTTCGATTGAATAAAACTGATAATCTAAATGACGCAATAAGCACAGTAGAAGGTGTTTTTAAAAAACTAAATCCATCCTACCCGCTTTGGTATCGGTTTGCTGATTCTGATTTTGAAAAGAAATTCTCAGATATTAATTTGATTAGTCGGTTGGCGGGCATCTTTGCCTCTTTAGCAATTGTAATCACGTGCCTTGGTTTGTTAGGCCTTGCTGCTTTTATGGCCGAGCAACGCACCAAAGAAATTGGCATTCGTAAAGTTATGGGTGCTTCGGTGGCAAGTCTGGTGCTGTTGCTTTCAAAAGATTTTTCAAAGCTGGTAATTTTTGCTTTTGTCGTTTCAGCGCCTGTTGGCTGGTGGTTTATCAATGATTTCTTAAAACGCTATCCGTATCGGGTTGATGTTGCCTGGTGGGTGCTGGCCGGCTCAGGAGCTCTTGCACTAGGCCTCGCTTTGTTGATTGTAAGCACGCAGGCAATGCGCGCTGCAAGAGCTAATCCTTCGCAGAGTTTAAGAAGTGAGTAGTTGGGAGTTAAATAAGCCAAAGAAACGGATTTTAAAAAAAGCAGACTGCTATAGGGGTAATAGCACAATGAGTTGTCATACTCTCAAATAAACAAACCAGCCATGAAACGAATAGCCATCACGTTGATAACCTTATTTATAGGCATTAGTATTTCAAATGCTCAGGAATTCAAAAGAGACCTGCCGTCATTCGATCAGATTGTTGTATCTCCAAAAATCAATTTGATTTTGGAAGCAGGTGATCGGGAATCAATTCGGGTGCAGTACGAACGAATTGATGAAGGGAAGATAAATATTGAAGTAACCAATGGTAAGCTCCATCTCTACC
>JBBSBD010000533.1:0-2830 GCA_038251675.1 Chitinophagales bacterium
ACTATTTACTCAATACTAACTACTATTTGATATGAGTTTACTAAAATACATTGAGCGCTTGAAAAGAATGGATGATTTGATTCGCAGAAAAGCTACGGGCACGCCCGATGAATTTGCCAGCCGCATGGGCTTGGGAAAATCAGTGCTGATGGAAGAATTGCACGACTTGAAAAAAATGGGAGCGGTTGTCACTTATTGTAAAACCCGACAGACCTATTATTATCAACAAGAGTTTATTTTGAAGATTGGTACGTTAAATAGTTCAAACCAGCAGGAATTACGAGGAGGCAAAAATTATTTTGAAGATTTTTCCACGATCCGGTATTACCGGAATGTGCTGACTTATTTTCACAATGTAAAATTTTGAAAGCTAGCTCAAAGTTTACCGCGGATACCGAAAAGCGAACGAGTAGGTTTATATCATAATATTTACGTATGAAAACTATTGGAAAAATTTTAACTTTAGATCAGCAATTGTTGATTAGAGGGGGTGTAGGTCATGGCGGTGATTGTAGCATTTCATGTAAGGATAAAGATAATAATGTCTTAGGAACCGCACCAACGGATAATTGCAATACTGGAAATAATATTCAAAAATGCAAAGATGCTGGTTACGACAAAACCGACACAACGGCTTGCTCATGTGGGGATTCTTAAAGGAGTGAGGATTGAAAGGGGGTATTGGCCCCTTTCAATCAATCTTTTGATTTGATTTTGATGTTAGACGGTTTGATATTTCAAGTTCTTAACTATGAATGACAAAAATGACTGAATTTAGAATTACTTTTTTTTCTTTTTTTATATTTCTGTCTTTCATGGGTAACGCCCAAGACAATGTATTTATTTCAGGCAGTTGCAACTTCCATGAAGCTGATGAAATCGATATTCGAATCCTTGAAGATCCAGTGTTGTTATATGAAACCAAAATTAAAAGCAAGATTCATGAAGAGGGCAGATTTTCTTTCAACCTAAAATTGAGCTCGCCTAGAATCGGTTTTATTAACAATCGACAAGTTTACATCTCACCGGGAGACTCGTTAAGGTTAACTATTTCCGATTCAAAAAAGCCAGGTCTTTTTACTGGAAAATATAGTGCTCATTATAACTTTTTTTCTGATTTACTTGATTTTAAGAAAACTCAATCAATTCCAGTTCTGAGTGACTTCAATCATTCTTCACTTATTGAATTTAAGAAAGCTCTCCATTACAATTACGAAGCACAAACGAAATTTGCTGAAGTATATTTAAAGAACAACTCCCATTCAGTAAATTTCAAGGATTTAGTATTTGATTATTTGCTTTTCAATTATGAGGATCATCTTATATATCCTTTTTATTCCAATTTAACTCCAAAGAATCTTCCGAATAATTATTTGGATGACTTTGATTCTCAAATACTAAATAGTGAGAGTTTGCTAATTTTTCGTGAGTACACCTTGTTTCTGAATAGGTATGTTAGATTTAGAAGCAGCATCAATGCTGGTGAAATTATGACCGATAACAAATTAGTTGATAATGCAATTGAGAAATTCTATGTAGGCTCAGTTCGGTATTTGCAAAAAGTATTTTTTTTATCAAGTTTAATAAGTAAAGAAGAAGTAGAGAACAAAAATTTTGCTCAAACTCTTTTTAAAGAAATTAAGGTCACAAACATAAATTTCAATTATAATTTGAGTAGGCTTGAAGAGATGATGCACATTTATGAAAGACTTGGCTCCAAGCTCCCTAAAGAATTGCTAACTCTTAAGTTAGTTGATAAGGACGACAGAATAACTTCAATACAAGATATAATCAGCTCACAGTCTGGTAAAATAATCTATATTGACTTTTGGGCAAGTTGGTGCGGTCCTTGCATACAGGAAATGCCTGCCTCAGGAAAACTTAATGAAGAGCTGGATCATAACGGTAATATTGCCTTCATTTATATTTCAATTGACAAGAATTCTAATAGTTGGCATAAAGCTATGAGTGAGATTAAAGTAGGCAGAAATCATTATATAGCGGATAGAAAGACTTCTGAATCACTTATGAAATATTTTAACTTTAGTACCATACCCAGATATATCATTTTAAGTAAAACTGGCGTATTGTATAGTTATGACGCTCCGCGACCAAGTGAATCAACTAAGCTTAAAGCGATCTTTTCAAAGACTTAAAACGTGACATTTGAATTGAAAAAAACCGAGATTATCTTAACATCTATCTCCTGAATTCTGAAACGGATCTAACTGCTAGCAAAGTAAGTAAGTATAGAGAGTTGGATTGGGTTTAAAAGCAGTATGGTAATTTAAATCTTGTTTAAATATTCAGGAAAAATATAATGTTATTTAAATATGATTTATATATATCTATAGCCTCCTAAATTATGGGGAAATATCAAGGAGAAGATAATGTCGCGAAGGTTTTAAGAATTGTTTTAAAGGAGCTGAATATTAAGGTTTCAAAGTCTGTTGTCTATAGTTTAAAAAATGATTTAGATTATCCATCTCTTGTATCCATTACAAATTTGCTTGCAGAATTGAGAGTTTTGACTGTGTCATTGCTCGTAAAAAAGGAACAACTATACGAAATACCCTACCCAGCAATCGCCCACATATCCAAAAATGGTGGCCACTTTGTTGCGCTGCAAAAGTTAGAGGATGAGATAATTCATTACGTTGATCCTGATATTGGTCTTATTAAAGAATCGCTTAAAGATTTTGAAAAAAAATGGACAGGTGTTGCATTGTTAGTGGAGGCAAATGAAAAGTCAGGCGAAGACGGGTATGCAGAAAAACGCAAGCATGAAGTATTTATTCAATATAGCGACTACTTGATTTGGTTGCTTGTC
>JBBSBD010000534.1:0-2813 GCA_038251675.1 Chitinophagales bacterium
CTGATGTACAAATAATAAGACTTTGGGCATTGAATCCAACCGCTATCAAAGTAGCCAGTTCATCGTTGTCTGAAAATTTTAATTCAACATTGCTTACCAGGTCATTCTCGTTTACGACGGGTAAAATTCCATTGTTCCAGAATGTTTCAAATGTTTCTTTCAGTTGAAGAAACTGGGAACGATTACTGAAATGATGACGTTCGCAAAGGGCCTGTGCCACTGGTATGTTGAAGCCGGAAAAATATTTTTGATACAACTGTACAAGGATTGGATTACCAATAGCCGCGGCGGCTTTTCTTTCCGTTAAGGTTCCTTTGTAATGTTGAATAAACGCTTTCCCGCTGCCTACAGCGCCGCTGCTCACCAATACTACGTGGTATGTTTTTGAAAGATCCGCAATACCTGCCGCCACTTTTTTAATAACCGGTTTGCTGATGACTCCATTTTCGTCAGTTATTGCAGCCGTGCCCAGTTTAATTACAATTACCTGCTTTTGCATCCCGCAAAAATATTGATTACAGGATAATTACAATATGAAGGTTCAACATTTAAACTTAACCCGTGGGGTGCTTTTAATACCTCGCCGGTTTGACACCGATGCATAATGTGCCGCTGCTGATGGTTAGTGTTATCGAGAGATGGCGCAGGAATAAGGAGACGGGTTTGCGTACAGCTTCCTGTGCTTTACAAAATTTGAAGAATGACTTTATTAAAAATAGAGGGCGTATTTACGCGGCTCAATTAATTTTAATAGGTACTTCGCAAAAATGGCTTTAGGTACTGGTTATTATTAAGTATATTTTTTGGTGAAGAAGGCCTGGAATGTGCGTATATTCGAAAATACACGAGTTACATGCCATATTGCGGGCATCCTTAGATATGTTCTTTTAATATTGTTTCTCTTAATTTCATTAATTTGAGTGAGCTAAAAATAAGAATAAATGAAAAAGACACTCACGGTTTTATTGGCCACGATCTTTTCAATAGCTATCTACAGCCAGAAAAAAAATTTAGCTGAAAGATTAGGCTATCCAAAAAATGCGAAGCTTGTCATCATTCATTCCGATGACCTTGGTGTAGCACATTGTGTTAATGCCGCATCGACAATGGCTATGGAAAAAGGTTCTGTAAGTTCAGCAAGTATTATGGTGCCATGTCCATGGTTTTCCGAGGTCGCCGCCTATGCGCAGGCACATCCTGCGGCAGATCTTGGCTTGCATATTACGTTAACAAACGAATATAAATATTATAAATGGGGACCTGTTACATCAATAGAAAAAGTGCCCGGATTGGTTAATAAAAATGGATATTTCTATTCGTCGGTTGACAGCGTTATAGAAAATGCAAGTGCTGCAGAAGTTGAACAGGAAATACGTAACCAGGTGATAAAAGGAAAACGAATGGGTATTGATCCAACGCATCTCGATGTACATATGGGTACTGCATTATCAAATCTTGATTTTTTTAAAGCATACCTGAAAGTTGGCCATGAGTATAAGATCCCTGTCCTTGTTACTTCATTTTTTGCGCCAAGTTTGAAAACACAGATGGACAGTTTGATGACTGATAAAGATGTGGTAGTTGATAATATTCTTTCATTCTTGCCTGGTGATTTTAAAACAGGCTTCCCGGCATTTCATACAAATGGTATAAAGAATTTAAAACCCGGGCTGACATATCTTATTATTCATACAGCATATGTTGATGATGAAATGCGTGCTTTAAAGGGTGATGACCCGGATTGGGGAGCTGCGTGGCGACAAGCAGAATTTAATTTCTTTACAAGCCCCGAATGTGCAAAAGTTTTAAAAGAGAATAATGTTTATGTGATCACCTGGAGAGAAATCAGGGATAAGATCACGAGGAAATGAATTACTTTTTAATCTTTTTACAACTGCAGGTGTTTTGTCAAATACCGCATACAACGATTCCATGATCTGTGGTTTCTAACGTCCCATCGGAGTTTTCACCGCATTAACTATCCAATAAAAAAGAGTCGCGTGAAACCCCGATGTATAAGAGACTTTGAATTATAATAAACTCTTGTCCACGGATAAAATATTTTCAGCGGTTGCAATGATTTGTTTTTACAACATGGGCACTCCAATACATCAATATCAAACTGCTCCCGCAGACCAACTTCGAATAGATAAACACATCAATTATTTTTCCGGCTGGTCATGAGACCAGGCCTCGGCTCTCAAGAGCGGATAGGTTGGGCTTCGGAACAAGAGGGGACACCTGCGGAGGCTGAATATTGATTACAGGATAATTACAATCTGAAGGTTCAACATTTAAACGTAACCCGTGGCGGGTACTGCTAATACCTTGCAGGTTTGACACTGATGCATAATGTGCCGCCGCTGATGGTTAGTGTTATCGCGGGATAGCGCAGGAATGAGGAGACAGGTTTGCCTACAGCTTCCATGCTTTACAAACGTTGAAGAATGACTTTATTAAAAATAGAAGTCAGTATTTACGCCTCTCATTTTTAATATATACTTCGCAAAAATTGTTTAAGGTACTGGCTATTAATAAGGATATTTTTTTGTAAAGAAGGCCTGGAATGTGCGTATATTCGGAAATACACGAGTTACATGCCATTTTATGCGGACACTCCCTAAAATTTTAGGTGGACTTTATATCATTCTAATTTTTGACGCATGCTCAAATAAGGTAAAGCGTGACCTAGGTATCCCTCCGGCAAAGTACACCTAACAAATTAGTTTTATTTTTCGGTTAACCGATTGTGATAGGTTTCCAGTTGTGCGGCAATAAATCTTCTATTTTACTGATGGGGTGTGTGGCGATGC
>JBBSBD010000535.1:0-2802 GCA_038251675.1 Chitinophagales bacterium
TAGTTAAATAATTAATGGATATTTGCTTTCTGAAATAGAAATTGCAAATAAATAAATCTTGATAATTCTGTGAAGAAATTCATCACCACATTAAAAAATATCTGGACAATTGAGGAGTTGAGAAATAAAATTCTCGTGACTCTATTGCTCATTCTTGTGTACAGATTGGGGTCACATATCGTTCTTCCAGGCCTCGATCCCAACAAGCTCACAAATCTGCAAAATAGCTCGAAAGGCGGTATGCTTGGACTTTTAGATGCATTTGTGGGCGGTGCATTTTCCAAAGCGTCCATCTTCGCATTGGGAATTATGCCTTACATCTCTGCTTCCATTTTCATGCAGTTGATGACCATCCTTGTTCCTCAAATTGCCAAGATTCAAAAAGAAGGTGATAGCGGAAGAAAGAAAATCAACCAATGGACTCGCTACCTTACTGTTGTAGTAACAGCATTTCAGGCGGCGGCCTATATAGGTTTTTTAACTACATCAAACCGTGAAGCTTTATTGGAAGCTTACTCGGGCTTTTTCTGGTTATCTACTGTAGTTATTCTTACAGTAGGTACATTATTCGTGATGTGGCTTGGTGAAAAAATTACTGATAAAGGGCTTGGAAACGGAACATCCATCATAATAATGGTTGGAATTTTGGCGAGGCTTCCACAATCGTTTATGCAGGAATTTTCTGCAAAGCAGACTCGCGGTGGAGGAGGATTACTAATATTTCTTATTGAGATCGCGGCATTTATTGCTGTTATTCTTGGATTGATATTGCTCGTACAAGGCGTAAGAAAGGTCCCGGTTAATTATGCCAAACAAATAGTTGGCAACAGGCAATTTGGTGGCGCACGGCAATTTTTACCTTTAAAGGTTAATGCCGCGGGTGTTATGCCTATCATCTTTGCACAGGCTATTATGTTTTTGCCCACAATTTTTGCGGGGTTTCAAACTTCCGGAAAAAACTGGGCGATCTATTTCACAGACCATACTAATTTTATTTATATGGTTATTTATTCTGTGATGGTGATTGGGTTTACATTTTTATATACGGCCCTTATTTTTAACCCAAAGCAAATGGCCGATGATCTTAAACGTAGTAACGGGTTTATTCCGGGAGTAAAGCCCGGTCAGCCCACAACGGATTATATTGGTACTATAATGGACCGGATAACTTTGCCGGGTGCAGTACTGCTTGCATTTGTGGGTATCTTGCCTGGTATTGCCCAACTAATGGGAGTAACCCAGGGATTTGCTACTTTTTACGGAGGTACATCTTTGTTGATTATGGTTGCAGTTGTTCTTGATACGCTTCAGCAAATAGAAACTCAACTGCTAATGCGCCAGTATGATGGATTGATGAGTGGCGGCCGCATCCAGGGAAGACAAACTGTGGCGCCCGGTGTAACTGGAAATTTATAATTCTTATTAAAATATTTTTTTGTGACCCTGGCCTTTGTTGTCAGGGTTTTTTTTAAATAATAAAGTGATGATCATTTATAAAACCCTGGAAGAGGTTGAACTGATAAGAAAAAATTGTTTGCTGGTAAATAATACAATTGCCGAGGTTGCAAAAAAAATAAAGCCTGGCGTCTCTACCATGTATCTCAATGAACTTGCCGAGCAATATATAAGGGATCATGATTCCATTCCATCATTCAAAAATTATCATGGGTTTCCTTATGCGTGTTGCATGTCAGTAAATGATGCGGTTGTGCATGGTTTTCCAACAAAGGGCGAACTTAAGGATGGAGACGTTGTATCCATTGACGTAGGTGTATATAAGAATGGTTTCCATGGCGACAGCGCCTATACGTTTGCAATAGGAAAAGTAAGTGATGGGGTAAAAAAACTTATGCGTGTTACAAAAGATTCATTATATAAAGGAATTGAAAAGGCGGTAGTCGGTAATCGCATTGGCGATATTGCTTTTGCAATCCAGGAATATACTGAGCGCAAAAACGGCTATGGCATAGTTCGTGAACTGGTGGGGCATGGGCTTGGCAGAGAACTTCATGAAGACCCACAAGTGCCTAACTATGGAAAGCGGGGCAGTGGTGCTAAATTGAATGACGGTCTTGTGATTGCTATAGAACCTATGATAAATATGGGAAGAAAAGAAGTGTATAATGACAAAGATGGGTGGACAATCCGCACCAAAGATGGCAAACCCTCTGCCCATTATGAACATACAGTTTGTGTTAGAAAAAATACGGCAGATATTCTTTCCTCGTTCGATAATATAGAGATCGCTGAAAAAGCCAATGCAAACCTTTGCTCTGATTATTGATAATGGAAGTCTTTCAGATAATTCCGTAAGCAAGCTACCAGGTTTTTTAATTTACTACGCGATACAAAAAATGCCTCCTTTGCAGCCTTGGTTTATTATATAGCCGACGTTGAACTATTTGAAATCCAAAGCCGGGCGGCCTACCCAACTGCTATCACATCACGAATAAATTGCCCTGTATTCCGCAAAAACACTGCAACTGCTATTTTGTCCCTCCGTGCGTTTTTTTTCTTTATGTGGGAAGATATTGCTGCTAAACAAGCTAAACAATGTTGACAGCACACTATTAAATATAGTAGCTGAACTGCTCACTTTTAAAGCTGATAAGATAGAATCTTTACACTTTTTAAAAACTCAGCAAGCCTTCTCCCTCAAAATAGCTATAAAAAAATTTCTACGTAGTACAATAAACACTAAATGGTCGTCGTTTTACTTGCAACATGGTAAAATTACGGTTCAGTCCTAAAGGAAAATGTACTCGGATTTACCGGAAAACCTCAAAAAAAGAAAAATGAACA
>JBBSBD010000536.1:0-2793 GCA_038251675.1 Chitinophagales bacterium
CCTAAACACATACGTAAATGGAATCGTTCTATAACAGTGCAGGGTGCCCGCCAGAATAATTTACGAAACATAGATATAGTATTTCCTCTTAATGTTCTTTGTGTGGTAAGCGGAGTGAGTGGCAGCGGTAAAACAACATTGGTTAAGCAAATCTTATCGCCTGCATTAAAAAAAATTAAAGGTGAATTTGCCGAGAAAGTTGGTTTGAGTAAAGGCCTTACCGGTGACATAGATTATATAGCGCAGGTTGAAATGATTGATCAGAATCCAATTGGAAAATCTTCACGAAGTAACCCCGTCACTTACATTAAAGCTTATGATGAAATAAGAGACCTTTTCAGCAAACAACCTTTAAGTAAAATGCGCGGCTACCAGCCAAAGCATTTTTCATTCAATGTTGATGGCGGCAGGTGCGACGCATGTAAGGGAGAAGGCGAGCAGGTAGTGGAGATGCAGTTTCTTGCCGATGTTCATTTAACATGTGATGTATGTGGTGGCAAACGATTTAAGCAAGAAGTGCTGGAAGTAACTTATAAAGAAAGAAATATTTACGATGTACTTGAAATGAGCGTGGATGAGGCCATTGAATTTTTCAAGGCAAATGAAGGGGGTAAGAAAAAAGAATCGGAAGGAGCGGATGTT
This sequence comes from Chitinophagales bacterium, assembly GCA_038251675.1. Taxonomy (GTDB): domain Bacteria; phylum Bacteroidota; class Bacteroidia; order Chitinophagales; family Chitinophagaceae; genus Ginsengibacter. The sequence continues at coordinate 643 of JBBSBD010000536.1, forward strand.
GCGAAAAAAATTCAACCGTTAAGTGATGTAGGATTGGGCTATATTAAGCTGGGCCAATCATCAGATACGTTAAGCGGCGGTGAAGCACAACGCGTAAAGCTCGCATCGTTTTTAGGTAAAGGAAACGGGCAAGGTCACTTGTTATTTATTTTTGATGAGCCTACCACTGGTCTCCATTTTCACGATATAAAAAAATTATTAGGATCTTTCAACGCGTTGATTGAACAAGGCCACTCCATAATAGTTATTGAGCATAATACTGATGTAATAAAATCTGCCGATTGGGTGATAGATCTTGGCCCTGAAGCAGGAGATGGCGGCGGTAATCTTGTTTATGCCGGGGTGCCCTCAGGATTGAAAAATGTGAAGGAGAGTTATACGGGGAAATATTTATAAAATCATTTCTATTTATCGCCTTCTTTCTTTATTCCTTTAAATAGCGCAAACAATGCCATGGCATGTCCATGTCCTAATTCATAATCCTCTTTCAGCCATTTTACAATATCTCCGGCTTTTATTCCGTCGGCAAGTTTTCCTTTTTTAAGAAAACCTTTTTGCTCTGCCAGCTTTTTAAATTCTGCCGGGCTTTTACCTGTCTTTGTTTGGATGTTATCCATATACGCCTGGAACGACATACTACTTTTTATTTTAATGAAACACTTTTAGGCGATTTTTTTGTGTTTTGAAACTGAGCCCTTTTTCTTTTAATGCTTTCTGCAGAATTGGTATAGTGGTTTTTCCGATGCCATGAAATTTCAGGATCTCTGCCTCACTATACTTAGCTAATTGCTGTAACGTTCTTATGCTATTGTTTTCAAGCGCTCGCCTTGCCGGTGCCCCAAGTTCGGTAAGAAAAGTTTTTTCTTTTTCAACATTCCCCTGCAGCCGAAATTTTACAATCCTGCTTATTAAATCTAAGGGTATTGGTTCGCCCAAAGGAAACTGGACCGATCCTTTGCCTTGTTTATATTTTGATAACTCTTTTTCAAAAGCGGCGTGGCCTGATGGAGTAGCGTACAACCCGATGTGATTTTCATACCCTGCAAAATAAATAAGAGGTTTTCCATTCAGCTTAAATGTCGGCATTGCATAACTGATGCTTTCTTCAGCTTCCGGCGCGGTTTTCCTGATGGTTTTCCTTACCTGCTCTAAAATTTTTTGAACCTCTTTCGGAAACTTGGCAATGTATTCATTAACGTTGCCGGCCTTTTCAATTTTCATAAAAGAATTTTTAAAATAAATGTTCTTCTTTATTAAGCATTTTCCAATTCTTCGATGTCAAATTTTTTCGACTTCATTGCCACCTCATCACAACATCACTTTTTGCAGGATCAACATTAATTTACCAAGCACAGATGGAACGATTTGCCACGATACAATATACTGTGCAAAGGAAATAAAATAGAGTTTACCGTTGTCATGAAATTTGTATTTTAGGCTCTTAAGTAAATATACAAATCTCTTTTCCGTGCCGGCACAAGCATGGCTAATTCACAAAACCTTTGCTAAAGCTTGCACACACAACTAATTAATACTTGGACGAACAGGGGGCAATAATTTCATAAGCACAGATACGCTAACACCACTGTACCTTTGCTGCATATCTGCGCCAGTGCGGGATAATAGCCTTGTCATATAAACGACTTTCATAAAAAACTAATTAACCGCAAAATAGTAGCTTCCACTTGGTTTTGTTGTATCGGCGCTGTTAGAATTTATGTTTGGATTTAAAAAATAATGTTGATGTGTATTCTGAAAAAATATATTAAACCTTGCCTTTGTACATCCATCATTTGCTCTAAAAACATTTGCAGCATTGCTAAAACCAATGCCAAAAATGCCTTTTTCTTTAGGTATAATTCCCAACTTAAATAAATAAAAGTTGTTTTGTTCCATAAATAAATATTCACGGATTTTGGATACAAATGGGTTATTGACATTATAACCCTTTATTAAAAGGTATTCAAAAGAATTAGCCGATTCTCTTACGCTGTCTCTTCCGATGAATTCTCCGAAACCGATGGCTGAACCCAAATTTGCGGCCCCGGCATAATTTACATCATTATTTGAAACAAGATCGGTAAAGGTAGTGGGGGCGTTTATTTCAATCCAAAGCGTATCTCCTATATGAATGCTGTCCCTATCAGGATA
>JBBSBD010000537.1:0-2790 GCA_038251675.1 Chitinophagales bacterium
AATCCTGGAAGCGAAATCATTTCAAAATGACACTATCGAAGGCCAGGTAATTACCGTTCCATTCTGCCGGGTGCTAGGAAAAATAAGTAAGGAAATCAATTTTGAATTGCTTTTACCATCGCAGTGGAATGAAAGATTTCTGATGTCAGGTGGTGGAGGTTTCGTTGGAAGCATTCAAAATAATTTCCGTTCGACAGTGAGTTCCGGCTATGCTACTGTTGGCACTGACGCGGGACACAAAGGTTCGGGAATAGAAGCAGATTGGGCTCTCAACAATATGGAACGACAACTTGACTTTGGCAGGCTGGCGATTCACCTTACTGCGGCTGTCTCCAAATTTGTTATCCATACATATTACTGCGCTGACCCTGCCTATTCTTATTTTATGGGCTGCTCAAGAGGCGGCGGCCAGGCAATGGTAGAGGCACAGCAGTATCCGGAAGATTTTGATGGAATCGTTGCAGGTGCACCGGCTTTCAGTTGGCCTGCCATTGGCGCGAAATTTATACAGAACACCCAGAAAAATTATCCGGATCCCAAAGACCCGGGTAAACGTGTAATTACAGCGGATAATTTACGCTTACTGCAGGAATTGATACTGAAACAATGTGATGCTCTTGATGGGGTCACCGATCATATCATAAATGATCCAAGAGATTGTAAATTTGATTTTTCGGCGGTGCCTGTTTGTCCCGGTGATCACGCCGGTACCGGCTGTTTTACTTCACAGCAATTAGATGCAATTAAAACAGTCTATGCGACACTCACTAATAAACAAGATACTATTTATCCCGGTTTCCCTTACGGTGCTGAGAATGAAGAAGGCAGTTGGAACGACTGGATTGCCGGAACTGATCCCAATCTCCATGGCCCAAGCTTACATTACATGTTTGGCACTAATATGTTTAAATACCTGGTTTTTAATAACCCGGAATGGGATTATACTAAATATGATTTCTCCAATTTTTTTGATGAAACACGTTATGCTTCGGCCTACCTCGATGCTACACAAACAGACTACACTGAATTCAAGAAACTAAAAAGGAAAATGATTATGTATCATGGATGGAATGATCCGGCACTTTCTGCTTTTGAAACAATCAAACATTATGAGGAAGCAGAACAAAAAGACAAGAACATCCAATCCGCTATTCGCCTTTTCTTGTTGCCGGGTGTTTTACACTGCGGGGATGGTCCCGGACCTGATCAGGTTAATTGGCTTGGGTTGATACGTGATTGGGTAGAAAATGATAAAGCACCAGAGCGATTGGTGGTGTCAAAAATGGAAAAAGATAAAGTTGTAATGACGCGGCCGGTTTACCCCTATCCTAAGGTGGCGGTGTATATTGGAAAGGGTGACACAAACCTTGAGAAAAGCTTTATTGAGAAAAAAAAGTAAGGATGTCTGCCGATATTTTGTTGATGATTGTGATGAGAATGTCTCATTCCAGTCCAAAAAAAGAAACAGTTTATAGTTTGATGTTTAGATCATTTCACTAAAAGAAGAACTGTCTTTAATTAAAACAAACCTCCGTGAATAGCATTGATGAAATCTACGACCAACTCTTACAACCATCATCCGCATTAGTTGCTGATATTGCTTTGCTAAAAGGTGACATCATCATTTTAGGAGCAGGTGGTAAAATGGGACCGGCACTTGCAAAACTTGCGAAGCAGGCAGCAGAACTTGCTGGTGTAAAAAAACGCATTGTCGCCGTTTCCCGCTTTTCTGAAGAAGGATTACAGGATGAACTAAATAGCTTTGGAATTGAAACTCATGAAGCAGATCTTTTGCAGGATGACCAACTCGATGCATTACCAGAAGCGGATAATATTTTATACCTCGCTGGAACTAAATTTGGTACTACAGGCAATGAACCGTTTACCTGGGCTATGAATGCTTATCTCCCAGGCCGCGTTGCACAGAAATATAAAAATTCGCGAATCGTTGTCTTTTCGACAGGGAATGTTTATCCCTTAACCCCTGTTTCATCAGGAGGAGCACACGAGACGACAGCTCCGCACCCTACGGGCGAATATGCGCAGTCATGCCTCGGAAGGGAGCGTATGTTTCAATATTATTCCTCAAAAAATAATACGCCTATTCTTATCTATCGCCTCAATTACGCGAATGATGTTACCTATGGAGTGTTGCTTGAAATTGCAAAGTCTGTGAGAGACAAAAAACCAATAGATCTTCGCATGGGATATGTAAATGTAATATGGCAAGGCGATGCAAATGAAATGGCTTTGAGAGCATTGCATCATTGTAATGTGCCGTCAAAGATTCTGAATGTCACCGGCCCTGAAACTATCCCGGTTCGTTGGCTCGCGAATGAATTTGGAAAGCTGTTGGAGCAAACACCTGAATTTATAAACAGTGAAGAGGACACGGCGTTGTTAAGCAATGCCTCGGAATGCTGCCGCTTATTCGGGCATCCAAATGTTTCTTTGCAAAAAATGATTGAAGTAATTGTTGCATGGCTAAGTGAAGGTGGTAAGACTATTAATAAACCAACACATTTCCAGGAACGAAGCGGGCAGTTTTAAATTTATGTTATGTCAACGATTACAATAAACCCGGCAGTCAAAGAAGTACTGCATAAAGGCACTGTCATTCCAGCCCACCCGTTGGCGTTAGGTGGAGACCGCAAATTAGATGAAGAGCGGCAAAGACGGCTTACCCGTTATTACATGGGTGCAGGTGCAGGAGGCGTGGCTGTTGGTGTTCATACAACGCAGTTTGAAATCAGGAAACCGGAAGTGAATCTTTTGGGCACTGTTTTACGT
>JBBSBD010000538.1:0-2789 GCA_038251675.1 Chitinophagales bacterium
AATATGTCCTTCCAAAAATTTCCCCGATTTTTTATCCTGCAATTCGATTTTATCATGTGGATTCATGCCTCCCCAAATGGCATACTTCTTATTAAAGAGCCGGATTTTTCTATCGGGGTACCATAATCCATGTTTTATAAACCGGCCACAATAATTATTAAAGCGGTTCATAAAATAGGCACTGTGTTTAAACTCCATCTTTTCCCATAGGATAGATTCAATCAGCTTTTTACTTAATACCTCGTCTGCATCCAGGCTCAGTACGTAATCATGTTTTGCAAGTTGTAGTACTTTATTCTTTTGTGCGATATAGCCACAAAATTTTTCCTGTATTACAATGGCCCCTTCTTCTTCTGCGATTCTAACGGTGTCATCGCGAGAATATGAATCTAAAACTATTACCTCATCAGCAACCCTCCAAAGAGAATCAATACAACGCCCGATGTTGCTCTCTTCGTTCCATGTAATAACGACGGCTGATAATTTCTTCATTTTACAAACTATAAATGCTTTCTTTTATAATCGTTGTAAATCAATCTTGGGTTGCCTTTTAATCTTAAAGTCAGCCTTATTCCTGGAGATTTTATGAGGGATATTAAATAGAAAAAAAGAATAGAAGAAAGCATAAAATAAAACACCTTTAGTTACACTCAATATGTTTTCGGAAATTGATACAAATACAAGGATTGTCAAAAATGACATTAATAGAAAATCTTTATTTTTTAGAGCCGTGGCAATGCCGTAGCAGAGTATGAAAAGGTAAAGTATCAAACCAATGATGCCTGTATTAAGAAGAAAACTTAAGTATTGGTTGTGTGAATTTAATTCCGCCAGGTAAGAGCGGTAAAATTTATTCTCAAAATATTTTTCTTTTAGGATAAATTTTTCTGAACCGGTTCCATAGCCAACAAAAATAGACTGCTGCACAAGTTCCCACTCCAGGTCCCAGCGCATCTTCCTTGATTCAAGGAAATCACCGGGATGCTTATACTCCGATAAATCATTTTCGAAATCATTAATCACTCTTTCGCGAAAGGAAGTTGCGCGTGTTATTAGAAAAATAAACAGCAAAGAGACAACAGATGAAATTATTAAAAATAATAATTTTCTTTTTCCGTCTAAAAGAAAAAGCGGAACCAAAGCCAGGAATATTACTGCCAAGGCTATAAGGGCAGATCTCGAGGAAAGCTGTACCAGTCCTGCGAAGAGAACAGCAATGCATAAAATATATTTCAGATTTTTCCCCCCTGAATTTTTAAAATAAACATAAAAGAATATACTGCTGGAAAGCGTAGCGTACATTGACAAGTATGTAGCATGAAGCCCGATTGGAGCGGAAAAATTTTGGTTGATAAAGGTCTTCTTCAAAAGTGACGACCAGGGTAAATGGAAATAGTAAATGGTATGAAAAGCATCAGCATATAAGTAAAGTATAGTTGCTGTACACGTGATTGCAAAAATTTTCAGAAGGGAAATTTTGTATTTGCGAAGATTAAGATGTGAAACCGAAAGCGAGGCAGGGAACAATAAAATGCCTAGCTGCTGAAAAGAATCTTTTATGCCTTCTGACTTGTATGCACTATACGACACCGCCGCCAGGCTAAGAAAAAATGCAGAAGCGATAATCCATATATTTTTATTTTTAAGCCGTTTGAAATCTATTTTTTTTAAACTAATGACTGTATGCATGCAAAAGGTTATGAGCAACCATTCGCTGTAAAAATGATCAAACGGAAGTGTTATTAAAAAACAGGCAATAAGGTAGTAGCTTATTCTATTTTCTAAAGTGTCATTTATGAAAAAATGCCCAATCATTTTTTGCATTTTAAATAACAATTAATAATAAATGAATTGTACTGCTCAATTACGTCGGGCCAGTTGTACTGGTTTTCTATTTTCATAAAATTGTTTTGAACCATCTGCTCTTCCTTCCCATTCCTCGTAACACAGTCAATTAGCTGCTCCACATCCTTGGCCGATTTAAAGTAGTACGCATCTTTTTCAAGAACAGCATGGTTGAATTCATTCTGGTGAGCAGCTATTAAAGCTTTGCTGCCCATTGCCTCAAGTAAAGAAGGATTAGTTCCACCTACACTGTGTCCATGAAAATAAAGGTGTGAAAAATATTTAAGCGTGTAAGTTACTCTGGTGTCATAGATAGCGCCGGCAAAGAGAATACGCTTGTCTTCTTTAAACTTTTTTTCAAGCTTTTGTCCAAAATGATTACCAGTGTTTCCAACAACAAGAAATTTTTTGTTTGAAGAACTATTACAGAATCCATCGAGTATTGTTTCAACATTATTCTCGGGCTCCATGCGTGCCATTAGTAAATAATATTCCTGTATTGAAAGTTTAAAAGGAGACAGTAATTCCTGCTGGCCAGTGTAGTCAATATCGCTTCCGTACGGAATGTATTTGCAATTTATAAGGTACTTCTTGTTAAGATAATTTTGAATGATAAATGAGTCTGCAATATGAAAATCGCTGAATTTTATAGCCCATCTTTCCGCCTGCTTTAAAAATTGTCGCGTGAGATAATTGTATTTGGACCTTTTCCATTCAAGGCCGTCCATGTTGGATATAATAACTGGCTTCTTCGGAAAAAATTTACCCCAAACAGAACTGCTGGTATAACCTAAAAACAAAATGACATCATAATTTTCTTTATGTGCATGTTGAATACAGTTCCAGTCATAAAAGAACTGGCCTGCAGTTCCCATCTTATACTCCGGATCGTAACAATGGATGATGCGCACTCCTAAAAAATCATTGTTGGTGTAAGGATGATT
>JBBSBD010000539.1:0-2783 GCA_038251675.1 Chitinophagales bacterium
TGCGAGATCCTCGGCATTGTTGAATTGGGTTGGATTAACGAAAATGCTGCAAATCGTTTTGCTGTTTTCGCGCTGCGAAGCCTCGATAAGAGCCAAATGTCCCTTATGGAGAGCCCCCATGGTAGGGACAAATCCTATCGACTTTAAATCGCTTCGTAAAGTCCCTAAAAAGGTCTTAAAGGGTAAAATTTCCTTGAAAATATCCATTTCTGGCCTTTTTAAAGGGTCGCAAATATAGGCCTTATATCCGAAGAACAGTTGATGGCGGGGTTAAAATTCCGTATTTTTGTGGTTCTGTTTTTCGTCTTGACTTAAAAATTCATATTATGTCTAAAATCCGTATTCTTTATGTAGCCAGCGAGATCAACCCTTTTTTGCAAACCACAGAGGTTGCTGACTTTGTCAGAAAACTTCCTCAGGCCATGCAAGAAAGAGGGATGGAGATTCGTATTCTGGTACCGAGGTTTGGTTTGATTAATGAGAGAAAGAATCGGTTACACGAAGTAGTTAGACTTTCTGGTATCAACATCGCAGTAGGAGATGAAGAAAAGCCGCTGGTTATAAAAGTGGCTTCTATTCCAAATGCTAAGCTTCAGGTTTATTTTATTGATAATGAAGATTATTTTCACCGTAAGTCTGTTTTTCATGATAAGGCAAACAAATTTTATGAAGATAATGACGAACGTGCAATTTTCTTCTGTAAGGGCGTAATTGAAACTGTGCGCAAGCTAGGCTGGGCACCCGATGTTGTTCATTGCAATGATTGGATTACAAGTTTCATACCCTTGTACTTAAAAACTACGTATAAGAACGATCCATTATTTAAGAATACCAAAACCGTATTCACCATTTACGACAATAGCTTTACCCATAAGTTTAAAGGTGATTTAATGGGCAAAGTGCGCATGATGGATATTGAAGACAACATGTTGGGGCATTTAAAAACCGCAGACTATGAGGGCTTCATTAAATTGGGCGCTCAATTCTCAGACATTGTTTCCATGGGTGGAGACAATAAAAAGTTAGAAGGATTAGTTAAGAAGCTAAAAGAAACAAAAATTGAGACCATTGAGAAAGACGACAATTACACCGAATCGTTTTATAACCTATACACGGAGTTGGTGGGCTAAAAGTACTTACCTCCTCTCTTTTCTTGTCATTTTATTTTCGTGCGAAGAAGACTTGAATTTTTTAGGGTTTAATAACCAACAAAGATTCAAGGTTTTCTATGCTGAAATTCCTGTGGCGAGCAGCACACTCTGGATGGACTCCTTAAGCACATTAAGTTTTATAACAGACCCGGCAACTGAATCAAATAGGTTGCTCTTTGGCAGCTATCAAGATCCGGTTTTCGGAACTATTACAGCGAAGGCGTTTTCGCAATTTAAACCAGTTACGTTTCCTACGCTTGCATCCACAGCACTCTTCGACTCTGCAATTCTTACCCTGCGCTACGATTTCTATAGTTATGGCAGCTCAGGCAAAACCCCACAAACGGTGTCGGTGCATGAAATTACGCAAGTAATGAAGTTAACCGATCGCTATTTTTTTAATACAGAAATTGAGTATAACAGCAACCCCATATCAACAAGTGAATTACAGGTAGATGCTGATTATTTTAAAGTAGAACTTACTGACACAACTCCTGATTCCTTGCTTTTAGCAAAATTCACATTAGATAATGAATTCGGTCAGCGATTATTTGATGCCATCGATCGGAACGATACCCTGTACACAAATCCAACGTTCTTTACTCAGCAATTTAAAGGGCTTGCAATTGTTCCGCACCAATCCGACAAAATTGTTCGCATAAATAATTTTGATCAAAATACCAGACTCACGCTATATTACCATGAAGAAGCCGTTGTTAAATCAGTAATCTTCTCAGTAGAGGGTCCGATTGCGTTCACGCAAATAAATTCAGACCGCAGCGGCACAGAATTAGCAGGCCTCAATACTACTTATACGCAATACACCTCCACTAACAATCGCTATATTCAAAACGGAGGCTCCCTTGTTACCCAACTCGATTTTTCGAAATTTTATGAATACATAGATACTATTCCTGCCATAATTATAAACTCGGCAGAACTTTCAATCAATAATGTAGCATCCGTGGATCAGTATGCCGCCCCAAGTAATTTAACATTGGCCCTGATGCGAAGCGATAATCGGTATAAGACTATCGCGGCTGATAACAATACACTTGACCCTTTAGGCTTTAGTGGTTTGTTATCAATTCGTAATTTCGATAATCTAACTAATCTTAGTGATGGTGGCGGATTATTTGCTGCTAATGATGGTTTCGGATTATTTACTGCTTCATACTCAACTACAAATCAATCCTATCTTGGCTATCCTACCTTATTTTTTCAGAAACTTTTTGATTTAAAACAAACTGAGTATCCATATTGGGCCCTTTTTCCCGCCTCTCCTTTTGCAGGTAAGTCGGTTCATCGTGCTGTCTTTCCAAAAGATAGTATCAAACTTAAAATTTACTACACGCGTCCTATTTTAGAAGAAAATCCTTAAAACCTATGTGCGGAATTGTTGCTTATGTTGGCCATCGCCAAGCGCATGAAGTAATCATTAAAGGGTTAAAAAGATTGGAATACCGAGGCTATGATAGCACGGGCATTGCGTTACTGAACGGTGGCCTCAATGTTTACAAAAAGAAAGGGAAGGTCGCGGAATTAGAATCTTATATAAAAGGTCAAAATTTGCATAGTCATATTGGTATGGGGCACACACGCTGGGCTACCCATGGCGAACCAAACGATGAA
>JBBSBD010000540.1:0-2783 GCA_038251675.1 Chitinophagales bacterium
AAAGCCAACGCTTCGCAAAATTAAAAGAGCTGCAATGCCAACACACAAGCCGACCCAAAATTGCAGCACATTTAATTTTGCCCAACCGCACAAAGACATTCAGACCGTTGACAATTTGACAGAAACTTTGGACTGAAAAACGGTTTTAAAACTTAACTTTACGACCAAAATAATTGACAGAGAATAATTGATGAAATTAGCAACACAGACACCGAAAAAAGCATTGAAAGCCTTCTTAAAGCAAAAGCCTTTGAGAAGTGAAATTGACGTTTTTAAAACAAACCTCATTGCTTTACTCGACAAAATCAGTGTTATAGAAAAACGACCAACAGACGAAAGCGAAGAACATTTAAAAAACGACCTACGTGACTTTTTGCGTGACACTTATTACCGTGACACTGCAAGAAAATATGGTCTAGACTACATTAAGAAGCTTCCAGTTCCAAATGTGGACGATGAAAATCAGCTACAAATAATTAATTGTGTGGATAAAGTTCTTGAAGCCAAAAAACAAGGTATAGACAGCATCTCTTTTGAAAGGGAAATTGACGAGTTAGTTTACAAACTTTACGATATAACTGAGGAAGAAATTAAAATTATTGAGGGGAGTTAATATGAGTATTCCAATAAATCATCATTATGTTTCTCAATGTCAAATAAGAAATTTCTTCAACAAAGGAGAAGGGAAGATATATTTATATGACAAAATATTGAAAAACCCATTTGAAAGAAAATCAACAGAGCGAGTTTTTAGTGAAGATGAATCTAATACTCGTATTAGAAACGAACAAATAGACCATTCATCTTTGGAAAAAGATTTAAAGGATAATTTTGAAGATAACTTTACAAAAAACTATTTGGAAATACAGAAAATTATTTCTAATCCGAAGGATGTTTCACCAGCATATAAGAATGCTCTTATTGAGCTTACAAAATATGGAATTGCTGGCGAAATCAGAAACCCTATTAAGAAAAAAGAATCTGATACTGCAATTACCAATGTTTTATTTAATCAAATTTTACCACACGCAGCACCTAAATTAAAAAATGAGCTTGAATTATTAAAAGCAAAAGTTGAAAAAACAAAATACATTAATGCCATTGAATACTCAGAATTTACGAAAAAGGTTTATGAATCTATGGGAGAAATAAATTGCATATTGTATATAATAAACTACGACCATTATTTTATTCTACCCGACAGAGCATCTATTACAAAAAGAGAAAAAATAAACGAATATTTCAATCCTGATATTAAGGAAATTGCTATGGTCGGTATTCCACTTAGTAGTAAAATATTTCTGCATTCGGAATCAAAAAAATTAAGAAAATATTCTGACAGAATAATTGAGTTGAAAGAAAAAGATATTTCGGTAATAGAGCAGATAAACTTTTCGCTATACGTTAACGCTTATAAACAAGTAGCATGTGAGAACAAAGATTATTTAAAAAACTTTGTTAAAAACATAGAAACTATTAAAATATAATTTGTAATGCGAGAAACCCAAAACATAGAATTCAAACAAAGTTGGAGAGACGAATATCTGAAATGGATATGCGGTTTTGCTAATGCCAATGGTGGCAGCATTTTTATAGGTAAAGATGATAATGGAAATGTAGTTGGAGTATCAGATGCAAAAAGATTTTTGGAAGAAATACCCAATAAAGTGAGAGACATTTTAGGCATTTTGGCAGATGTGAATTTACACACTACAAACCAAGGCGATTTTATTGAAATAATAGTTGAGGCTTACCCATATCCTGTAAATTACAAAGGGCAATATCATTATAGAAGCGGCAGCACCAAACAGGAATTGAAAGGACCATCATTAGACAAATTTCTCTTACAGAAAAAGGGGAAACGCTGGGACGGTGTGCCTGTTCCAAAAGTTTCAGCAAAAGATTTAAAACAAGAAACATTTAATTTTTTCCGTAAACGTGCTTTCAAAAGTCAGCGAATAGAAGAAGATATTTTAACGGATAGCAACGAACTTTTGCTTGAAAATTTGCAGCTAAAGGAAAATGAATTTTTAAAGCGAGCCGCCATTCTGTTATTTCACAGCAACCCAGAAAATTTTGTAACAGGTGCATACATAAAAATTGGGTATTTTGAAACGGATGATGATTTGAAGTTTCAAGATGAAATACACGGCAACTTGTTTGAGCAAATTGAGAAAACAATGGATTTACTTTTCACCAAATACATTAAAGCAGCAATTAGCTATGAAGGAATCAGCAGAGTAGAAACGTATGAGTATCCCAAAGATGCAGTTCGTGAAGCCTTGCTAAATGCTGTTGCACATAAAGACTATTCGGGCGGTGTTCCTATTCAAATAAGTGTTTACAGCGACAAAATTAATATTTGGAATGAAGGTCAATTGCCCGAAAACTGGACAGTAAAAAACCTATTGGAAAAACACGCCTCACGACCTTACAACCCAGACATTGCAAATGCTTTGTTTCGCAGTGGTTACATAGAATCGTGGGGACGAGGCACAATAAAAATTATCAGAGATTGTAAACAAGCAGGAATCCCAGAACCTGTTTTTAGTTACGATTCAAGCGACATATCAGTTGAGTTTAGAAAAGACATTTACAATGAAAAGTATTTACAAACTCTTAGCCTAAACGACCGACAAGTAAAAGCCGTATTGTTTACAAAAGACAACGGTAAAATTACAAATAGTGAATATCAAAAATTAAACGACTGTTCCCGAAATACCGCCAGTAACGACCTAACAGAATTGGTTGACAAAGATTTACTAAAACCAAGCGGACAAAAG
>JBBSBD010000541.1:0-2777 GCA_038251675.1 Chitinophagales bacterium
ACCACTCCCTAAAATATTTTTTCCGAGAAAACCATTTTGCTTTGCTTCATTAATTGCTACCTGCAGAATATCTGTAACCCAATCATATTCACCTCTTATGTATATATAAGAAACGTTGCTACCTAAAGCAAACGACGAAACAATCATTCCTTCAATAAGTAAGTGCGGAATAAATTCCATTAGGTACCTGTCTTTGAAAGTTCCCGGTTCACTTTCATCCGCATTGCAAACGAGGTAACGGGCCACGCCTTCAGGCTTCGCAAGAAAACTCCATTTCAAACCCGTAGGGAAACCTGCGCCGCCACGCCCTCTCAGTCCGCTTTTTTTTACTTCTTCCACAATATCATTTTGCTGCATTTGCAGTGCCTTCTCAACACTTTTATAACCGCCTTCACGGCGATATACATTAAAAGTATGTATGCCTTCAATATGTGCCTTTTCTAATAATAATTTTTTTGTCATTTGTTTCCTGTAAGGAGTTAAATAAAATCATTCTTTTATTTACATCAAACCATCAGCATTCGCATCGGGTGTAATTCCCTTGTAAAAGGATTTAATACCAATCCCAGGCTTTCTAATGTTGTAACACCTAACAATGGTTCATCGCCTTCTTCACCATAGATAACCGGCGCGGGGCCTCCTTCTCCGTTATACTCAAAATAACCGCTACCAACTTTTCTTTTAATTTTTGTTCCATCTGCCAGCGTAAAATCAATTGTACGATAGGTTTCAATTTCTAATTCATCCATTATTTTCCCAGGTACCAGGCTATAGACAGCCCCGCTATCTATTAAAAAATCCAACTCAACTGATTTTTCTGATTTACGATGCTCTTTAAACATCAATCTTTTTATAGTTATTCCCATGGTATTTTTATTTCTTCTCACAATTAAACATCCAGTGTATTCCATACATATCTGTAAGCATTCCAAATCTTGCTCCCCAAAATTGATCCTGCAATGGCATGGTTATTTTTCCTCCCTCCGCCATTTTTGGAAACACTTTCTCCAATTGATCAAGACTATCACAGTCAATGGACAAACTAATCATACTTCCCGCTTCAGCTTCATGCTCGCCCATCATATCTGAAAACATAATCAAGGTATCACCAAATGCAAGCCTTGCATGCATGATCTTATCTTTCAATTCATCTGCCGTTTCCATCGGAGACTCACCATATCTGCCTAATTGCAAAATTTCTCCTTCAAACACTTCTTTGTAAAAATTAATTGCTTCCTCACAATTACCATTAAATCCTAAATATGGAACGAGTTTCATAATTTTCTTAGTTATTTGCAGCGGCGGTTGCCGTACACTCCTCTATTAGTTTATCAATTTTTTCTTTGGTAAGATGTTCACGGTACGTTTTGCCTAATTGCATCATAGGCGCATAGCCGCATGCTCCAAGGCACTCCACCACTTTTAATGTAAATAATCCATCACTGGTCGTTTCCCCGATTCCAATGTTCAACTTTTCTTTGATGTATTGAATAATGTTATCACTTCCGTTTAGCATGCAGGGGCCTGTCTGGCAAACTTCAAAAACATATTTACCTACAGGCTTCATATTGTACATCGAGTAAAACGTCGCTACTTCATACACTTCAATTGGTTGAATATTCAAAAGTGTGGCTACATAATCCATAGTGCTCACATCAAGCCATCCTCCAAATTCCTGCTGGGCCAAATGTAATATGGACAGGATAGCACTCTTTTGCTTCCCTTCAGGATAATGAGAAATCAACTCATTTACCTTATCTAGTTTTTCTTTTGAAAATTCTGTATTCATAATTATTATGCCTCACTTCCCGTATGGAAGCTTAATTTTTTTATGCATCTAATTCTCCTGCAATCAAATTTAAACTACTCATAGTAATAATTGCATCACTCAACATCCCCCCTTTTGTAAGTTCTGAATAAGCCTGGTAATAAATAAAACATGGCCTCCTGAAATGTAAACGATAAGGAGTTCTTCCGCCATCGCTTATCAGGTAGAATCCAAGTTCACCATTGGCGCCTTCTACTGGTGAATAAATTTCTCCTGCAGGAAGATCAATCTCTCCCATCACAATTTTAAAATGATAGATAAGCGCTTCCATTTTTGTATAAACATCTTTCTTATCCGGTAAATAATAATCGGGTACATCTGCGTGATAAACTTCTGCATCTGCGCCTTTAAATTCCTGAACTTTTTTATAGGCTTCTTTGATTAGATGAAGGCTTTGCCACATTTCCTGGTCTCTTACTAAAAACCTATCATAACAATCACCTGTAGATCCTACAGGAATAGTGAAATCAAAATCTTCGTAGCTGCTATAAGTATTATGAACACGCACATCATAATCAACTCCGGCTGCACGTAAATTAGGGCCAGTAAAACCATAATTTAAAGCACGCTCCGCAGAGATAGGCCCCACACCAATCGTGCGTTCCATAAAAATGCGATTACGCATAAAAAGATTGTCAAACTCTTCCAGCACAATTGGCCATTCTTTTATGAATTTTTCAAGCTTTTCGAAAGCAGTATTTGTAAAGTTTCTTTCAAAACCACCAATTCTTCCTATGTTGGTCGTGAGCCTGGAGCCACATATTTCTTCATAAATTTCGTAAATGAGTTCCCGGTATTGCATTACATACAAAAAGCCGGTGTAAGCACCTGAATCTACTCCCACAATGGAATTGCAAATAAGATGATCAGAAATGCGGGCAAGTTCCATAATGATGATCCGCAAATAATCCACGCGTTTAGGAGTTTTTACTCCCAATAATCTTTCGCA
>JBBSBD010000542.1:0-2769 GCA_038251675.1 Chitinophagales bacterium
AAGATATATGGCAATTATATAAAACTCTCCTATAATTATGTAACACTTTCTTATCTGTTTGAATATACTTTTGTTAGAATAATTTATACTCACAAAAACCGAAACATCATGGCAAAGTATTCAAAAAAAGCTCAGGATAAAATTTCTGAAGTAATGCATGAGTTTAAAGATGGAACTCTTGAATCAGGTAAAAATGGCAGTGGTGGTAAAGTGAAAAGCAGGAAGCAGGCGATTGCAATTGGTATAAGTGAAGCCAGAGAAGCAGGATTAAAAGTGCCTCCTGAAAAAACAGACAAGTAAATTCTGAAATTTTTTCCTTTCACAGAATATTCAATTACTTTCCGGGGATGGTAAAATGGAAAATACTGCCATTACCCGCCTCGCTTTCCACTCCTATTGTGCCTCCGTGTTTTTCAACAAATTCCTTACAGATTAACAAGCCTAAACCCGAACCATGTTCTTTTGCCGTACCCGGAGTTGTACTTGTATCTGGGCTGAATAGTTTATCCATTGTCGCTTGGTCCATTCCTACTCCATTGTCGGAAACAGTAATATGGATAATATCTTTCTGCTGCCTTGCATTTATTTCTATTTCTCCATTCAGATTAGTAAATTTTATTGCATTGTGAATAAGATTTCGTAAAATTGTAAGCAACATATTATTGTCGGCATACACTTCAATTTCATTTGATGGCAAGAATTTTACCGATATATTTTTGAATTTTGCAGTTGGATTTAAAATTTCAATCATTTCATTTATCAAATCAGATAAATTTATCTTTTCGGGATTGAAACTAATCTGCCCGGTTTGCGATTTTGCCCAGTTCAATAAATTATCCAATAAATGGAGTGTGTTATTTGCCGATGTATTAATAATCTCTGAAAACGTAGCAGTTTCATCATCATGGTTGCTTTTTGCATTTTCAATTAATAACTCTGAATAGCCTAAAATACTGTTAAAAGGAGATCTCAGGTCATGAGCTATTATAGAGAAAAGTTTATCTTTAGTAGCATAAAGTTCTTTTAATTCCTGATTTTGACGTTGAATTAATAATTCTGCTTGTCTCCGTTTTGTAATATCTATGGCTGTTATAAAGCATTGTTTTCTATTTTTGGAAATAATGCCCGTAATAAGTACAAATAATGGCAATTTGTTATCTGTTTGGAAAATTACTTCGCAGGATTCTTTGTCAGAGCCTTTAAATACGTTTTTAACAAAATCGGAAAAGATGAGTTTGGTACTATCAGAAATAAAAACTGCAAGGAGTTTGTTTTTGAGATATAAGCGTTCTTTCCCAAGCATTGTTGCCCCCGTGAGGTTTAATTCAATAATTTTGCCATTGCTTGTCAGGGTAAAATATCCCGAAGGTGCAAAGTCATATATTTCAATGTATTTTTCATTAGCTACATTCTTGGCTTCATTGGCAAGCAGTAGTTCTTCGTTTTGCATTTCGAGTTCAATCTGATGCACTTCTAACTCGTGAATAAGTTTTGAAACATCTGCTTCAGAATGATTTGCATTTATGAGTGAAGATTTGGATTTTAGCAATTCTTCTGCTTTTTGTCGCATTTTTGCTACTTCAGGTATATCAACATCAATCATGGTTTAAATTTTTAAATTCTTTATCAATCTTTTAGATTTTGTCAAGTCGCGTATAATAATCGCGTAAGTCCTCCAAATGCGCCCAGGCTAACTCATCGGCCAGCCTTCCATCATTTTCTGTAACATTCATGTTGTTGTCTGTTATTCCATGTTCAGGCTCAACATTTAATCCTTTCATAAACTTGTCGAGGCTTACTTCATCCCAGTTGATACTGAGCTCATTCCGGATTTTCTTTACAGCTTTTTGAGTAAATCTATTCATTGCTTTACTTTTTAAATATTATAAACTATTTCACGTTAAGGTTTTACTCATACATCACGTCATTAATATGCTGCACTGCGACTAAAAAAACATGGCATCTTTAAATTCCGACCTGTGATCGATGTTGCATGAAATTGCGATTAGTACCGGCTGTTTTTCCGCATCTTTACATAAATCCCTGTAACCACCACCAGGAATGCAATACCGAGAATTATGCCCCAGCCCATGCCCAGATTTAAAACGTAATCGCTGAATGTTTTAAACATAATGCGTAAGAAAATTAATTAAACGCTAGCTTGGATCGCTTATTCAATGTGAATATTTGGCTCATCCATACCAACCTGCACCAGTTGCATATTACAAACCGGGCATACACCAGGCTGATTATAGGTTTTGCTTCCTTCGCAGTTCATAGGACACTGGTATTTAGTTTCCTGCTGATCTTTACTTTTATTCTGATTGTTAAAACCGCAGCCGCATAATGAATTCATAACATGGATTTTATTTGGATTTTCAGGCTCGTTCGAAGTATTTTCGGTTGAATTCATATCTATTCTTTTTAAGTTTTTGTGATTTTATTTAAACGTAATTGATACAGCATATTGAGGCACAAATTTGCATTTCATTATGCTGAATAGCGTAACACAATTCCCGGAATAATTTACATCATTCTTACATTTTTGTTCCGAAAAAAGTTCCTTCGAACCCGGCAATTCCAGATACAAAAACCGCTCTGCTTAAGCGGCAGAACGGCTTTTATTACAAAAAAGAATGAGTTACTTTTTATCAGCGTTGATTTTCAGACCCCAGATTTCGACTTTAGCCTTTTCATCTTTACTGTTAGGAAGCGTTTTATAAACGAAAATAATTTTCTTTATGCTACGCTCAGCACCACCTTTGAGAT
>JBBSBD010000543.1:0-2765 GCA_038251675.1 Chitinophagales bacterium
ACGTTTACGCATTGGCGATTGGCTGGGCATTCAATGAATTTTCAGCCGGAACACCAATATGAAATTTTCATAAAACCACCAGCTAACTTTAGGGCAAGATACAATGTTTTACAAGTCCTGCTTTAGAATGGTGCATAATAGCCCCTCCGGAACACTGGCAAAATTGTATAAATGAAGGTGTCTTTTTTTACTGGCAACTTCTGTTGGAAAATCAATTGGTGAACCCTGCTTGCTAAGGTATCCCGTATGAAACAATATTTCAGCTAAAAGATACAATTTAGGGCATTGTTTCTATTTTATTTTTTTCACATAAAATATCAAACATGGAAAAGAAAACAAAAAGTTCCGGCACAGTTGTTATGAGTGTCGTCAATGCTCACGCCGCTGGTATTGATGTAGGCTCCAGAGAACATTACGTGGCAATCGGTCAGCAGACACAGGACGTAAAAAAATTTGGAGTTTACAGCAAAGACAATGCGGCAATGGTTCTTTTTTTACAGCAACAGGAAATTGCCACCGTAGCTATGGAAAGTACCGGCACCTACTGGCAACCTTTATTTGCCTGCATACAAGCAGCGGGCATAGAAGTGGTGCTAAGCAATAATTATATTAAAGATCCTGAAAAGAAAACGGATGCAAAAGATGCCAGATGGTTACAGCGTTTTGCATACACTTGGTTTATTAAAGACGTCTTTTATTCCTGCAGTTCAAATAGAGCAGGTACGCACTTATCACCGTCATCGCAGCAGCCTGGTGGCGCAGGCCGCCACGTGTACACAAAAAATGCAGAAGGCCTTGCGGCTGATGAATATCCGACTGGATATTGCCCTTAACGATATCACCGGTGTAAGCGGTATGGCTATTCTGCAGGCCATAGTAGCAGGGCAGAGAGATGGGAAGGCTCTGGCATCGCTGGTGCATAACAGGGTAAGAAAAAGTAAAGATGAAATAGCAGGTGCACTACAGGGACAATGGAAAGAAGAACAATTATATATCTTAAAAGATGAACTGGAAAGCTACCAGCATTATCAAAGCAGGATGGCCAATTGCGACAAAGAGATAGAAACGCTTTTAAAGCAAATAACGGCCCGTATTGCTGCCACTCGCAAGGCAGAAGTACCTGCAACGGATAATACAAGCCTGGTAGCGACAGTAAAAAAAGCAACGGGTAAAAACCGAAAGCAAAAAAACGGTGCTGCTTATGATGTATCAAAATTGAGCATGGAATATTTTGGTGTTGATTTATTGGAAGTAGAAGGCATTGGAGAAGCAACGGTAATGACATTTATAGCCGAAGTGGGAAGTGATATTATAAAGTTCCCTAACAAAAAGAACTTTACAAGTTGGTTACGATTATCGCCCAATAATAAAATAACGGGCGGCAAAGTATTTAGTAGCCGCACACCGAAAGGGAAAAATATTCTCTCCAATGCCTTCCGCCTTGCAGCCAATACCATTGCACAACGAAAGGATGGTGTATTAAAAAAGATATTCAGCCGCATAGCATTTAAAAAAGGTAGAGCTGCGGCCATCACCGCACTGGCCAGGAGGCTGGCAGAAATATTTTGGATAATGACAGTAAAAAAAGTTCCCTACAAAGCACAAAATGAAAAGGACTATGAAGAGAGAACAAAAAACAATGTCATCAAAAACATACAGCACAAAATGAGAAGGCTAAATTTAACCGTCGAAGATATAGGAATGAAAGGGCTTGTAGCAGGATAGATATCAACCACTTCTATTTAGTTAGATGAAACAAAAGTACAGTAAACGAACAAATAGTTGAGATTTTGATTCATAGCTCAATAGAGAATTTTCAGCCCGGAACTACAACTCAATAGCGAACAAAAAGTTGATGAAATGCACGTTAACCCAGCTATCGCCAATGCGATGTAAGCGGTAGTGGTGTCAAGGTGCAACAAGATTGTTATTTTCTATAAATCGTTTTGGTCGTTTCCAAAAGAAAATTATTAATCCGATTGCTAATAAAATTATTCCATTTGCTAAAAACTCAACTGTTGTATCGCTAAATAGTTGTCCTGGTATCCAAAATATTTTTGTTAAAGATTTTCGACTTAGAAATCCTAAGTTAACTGGAATACAAAATAGTAAAAGTGCAATCAATGAATTCACCCAAAACCAATGTTGTCTAATCGAAATTACCAATGAAATTATAAATCCTACAACCATGCCACTTAATCCAGCAGCAGTCACTGTAAATAATAAATCTGTAATGTTTGATGAGGATATGCCGTTTTCTTCTAAAGTTGTTCTTGTTATTTGTTGGTCTGAATGTCTGAAAAGCACAATAAGTTTTGTGTCAGTTAAATATGCGAATGTCTCAAATGCATAAATCAAAAACCAGATTGCAATAAGATGCAAAAGTATTTGTCGCCAATTAAGTCTTGATATGAAGTTTTGAAGTGTCATCTTTCCATTACCGCTTACGGTCGGGTATTGCTGCAGGCAGGGAATTCATTGCTGTGTCCGCCCCCAACCGCTGATGAATAAAGATATAAAAGTAAAAGATTACAACCAAAAGCCCAGCAAAGCTTGTCCTGCCGAAACCGAAGCTGATAGCGAGCCGAAGCCGAAGATAACAACGTCTTGCCCTGCTTGCAGCAATACTTTTGTGTGTGTCCAGCGAAGCTGCTGTTGTGATGAGAGCAGGCCTCTCGATGGGAGAAGCGAGCAACCTTCACCATCAAACCGGTTGCATGCTGCGCTGCTCTAAGGAGCAGGGTGGTGAACGATGTAACAGGTGC
>JBBSBD010000544.1:0-2742 GCA_038251675.1 Chitinophagales bacterium
TATCGCTGCATTGTGCTTTTGATGATAAAAAGATACTGCTAAAGTTGTATTTTGCGAAACATAAAAAACGTTATTGAGAGACTTAACTTCAACTTTTAATTATAAATTTAGCTTTAGTTCCGGGCAGACAGTTGGTCAATTCCCCAACTGCAAAAAGCCTCGAACGTAATCAAACTGGTTTGCATAAAAAATTTCCCTTAAATATTTCCCTTCTTCAATTCTTTCACAGCATAGTCGCATGCCCTTGCAGTAAGTGCCATATAAGTCAATGAAGGATTCACACATGACGAGGATGTCATACAAGAACCATCCGAAATAAACACGTTGGATACTTCGTGCATTTGATTGAATTTATTTAACACAGAAGTCTTTGGATCTTTTCCCATACGTGCAATTCCCATTTCATGATTGGCATTTCCGGGGAAAGAAATTTTCGCCTGTACATCAATGTTTTTGTAACCAATAGCTTCCAGCATTTCTTTGCCTTGTGTAACCATGTCTTCGTGCATTGCCTTCTCGTTATCTTTAAATTCACAATCAACTGCGATGATGGGTCGCCCCCATTTATCTTTTTTATTATTGTTTAAAGTAATCCTGTTTTCAGGATAAGGCAGGCATTCACCAAAAGAATATAAACCCAAATGCCATCCACCCGGCTCTGTCATTATTTCTTTTAACTCAGCCCCAATAGAAGCATCGCCTTGCGCCGGCGATCGTGATGCGCTTATCCCATAATTATAGCCGCGAAGAAATGCCGGTGTCGTATCAGTAACATTTCTGAAACGAGGTATATATGCAGGCGTTGGCCTGCGGCCATAATAATAACTGTCAAGGAAACCATCTACCGGGCACGATATTGAAATGCCTTTATGATGATCCATCAGGTTGCGCCCTACCTGGTCGCTCCCATTACCAAGTCCGTTTGGAAATCGATTTGAAGTAGAATTTAATAAAATAAAAGCGGTAGCAACAGTTGCTGCATTAAGAAAAATAATCCGCGCATGAAAAGTTTCTGTACGCATGGTTTCAGTGTCTATTATTTCCACGCCTGTTGCTTTCCCATGCCTCCCCGCAGGCAGGTGTTTTTGTTCATCATAAATAACTGTATTCACAAGTGAGTTAGGCCTCACTGTTAGATTGCCGGTTGCATACGCCGCAGGAATGGTGCTTGCATTGGTACTGAAGTATGCGCCAAACGGGCATCCCCGGTGGCAAAGATCACGTGCCTGGCATTGCCCCCTGCCCTGCACCGGCTTTGTAAGATTCGCTGTTCTGCCCATGATAACTTTACGGCCCGAAAATTTTGATTCAACCTTTTGTTTAAAATCTTTTTCCACGCAATTCATTTCAAAAGGAGGTTGAAATATTCCATCGGGCAATTGCGGAATTCCTTCCACCGAACCACTCACACCAATAAATGATTCGGCATAATCATACCAGGGTGCAATGTCTTTATATCTTATCGGCCAATCCACACCATGTCCGTCTTTCAAGTTGGCATTAAAATCAAGATCACTCCATCGGTAGCAGGCTCTTGCCCACAAAAGCGAACGTCCGCCTACAACACTGCTTCTTATCCAGTCAAAGCGCTTGGTTTCATCATAAGGATTTTCCTGGTCGTTTATATAAAAATGTTTATTGTCTTCGCGAAAAGAATAATGCCGGCTCTGAACATAGTTTCGTTTTTTATCTTCTTCTGTAAGGTGAAGGCGGTGTGTAAATTCCCAGGGATCTTTTGTGGCAGTTGGATAATTCGGGTGCACTACATTGCTTCCACGATCGAGCAATAAAACTTTCAATCCTTTTTCACATAATTCCTTTGCGGCCCATCCGCCGCTGATTCCTGAACCAACCACAATGGCATCATAGCTGTTTTGCGTTTTTGCTTTGTTGTTCAAATAGGTTGAATCCGGCATAGTCAGGTTAGATTAAATGGTGACAATTTCACTGTGCTAATTTTTGAAAATCATTTTGAAAATGTGATAAGTCTAAGAGTAGTGTTGCTGCATTACTCTGGAATAGTCAGCCAATGCTATTTCCGGTTCCGCAATTTCAGGGTGCCATAATTTTTCCCATTCGAAACTGTAGTAACCATTGTATCCACCTTTCATCAAAAGATCAATTGCAGCAAATATTGGCACATCCCCTTTTCCTAAAAATGCATACTGCTCTTTGCCGTCCACCATTTTAAGGTCTTTGATATGGGTATGGCGAATGTATTTTTTTAGTTTTGGATATACTTCTTCGGGTGGCTCTTTTGTTACCGACCACATATTTGTAATATCCCACACGAGCCCTGCATGATCGTTGGCCGCAGACTTCATTACATATAATATATCATCACTTTTTACAACATCACCATGTGTTTCCATTAGCACACTTACGGTACCTCCTTTAGCATAATCACCCAGTTCCTGTAATCCTTTTGCAATAAGATCCAATGTTTGTGTTTTCTCCTGGCCTTCCGGAATTTTATTGGGGAATACCCTTACATAAGGGCAGTTTATTTTTTGCGCCAAATCAATAAAGCGTTTCCCTTCATCTAAATTTTTCTTTCTTTCCGCCACATCAGCAAAATGCAAATTGCAGGACGATCCCAGATCAACAAATTTTAGATTCTTGTCCTGCATAATACCAAGCGTATTTTTTATGTTTTCCGGACTATTAAATTCTTTAGCCTTTGTAAGATCCATCTCCCTTTGCAGGCCCCGTAATTCAATCCCTTTATAATTATGCTGCACA
>JBBSBD010000545.1:0-2721 GCA_038251675.1 Chitinophagales bacterium
CGTTTGCACTAAGAAGGACAACACAGAGCAATCTGTGGACGATCAAGTTTAGTTCAATTATGTGTAAGAATCTTCTTATACTGTAAGAGAAAAGCCGTGTGAGGTGAGAATCTCAAGCACGGTTTTGTGGAGGGCTTGGGCTGAAATGCCCTTGCCTATCCGACCCAAAAGCAATAACATTGCAAAAAAAAACAGGATACATCAATTTAAATTGTTCATGATGAGACCACGCATATTTATAGTCATAGTATTCCTGCTAAGCTTTCAATTTTGTTTTTCGCAAGATAAAATTGAATATAAAACATGGAACCCCGCCAGCGATACCATGCAAGTATTGGAAGGGCAAGCTTGGCCCCGTGAAGTAAAAGATTTTTATGATCGCCTGCCGGCAAAAGCTGAACAATCCGTTCCGAAAGAGGTATGGAACCTGTCAAAAAATAGTGCCGGTTTGCAAATGCGTTTTCAAACCAATGCCACTGAAATTATTATAAAATACCAGGTAACCGGATCATTGCAAATGCCACATATGCCTGCAACCGGCGTAAGTGGTGTTGATTTGTATTCAAAAACAATTGATGGTAACTGGCTTTGGGCTGCGGGAAGATTTTCTTTTGGGGACACGATCACTTATCGTTTCAAAAATCTTTCGACGAATGATCAGCATGTCAGCAACCGGGAATATACCTTGTACCTGCCGTTGTATAATTCCGTAAAATGGATGGAGATATCGGTTCCAAAAGAGGCAATGTTTAAACCGTCGCCCGTTCGCAGCGATAAACCCATTGTTGTATATGGAACGTCTATAGCACAGGGCGGATGTGCTTCCCGACCCGGACTGGCCTGGACAAATATCTTAGGAAGAAAATTAGACAGGCCCCTTATAAACCTTGCTTTCTCCGGTAACGGAAGATTGGAAAAAGAAATGATTGACATGCTAACGGAAATAGATGCAAAAATGTATGTGCTGGATTGCCTGCCCAATCTTACTTCTCCTGATTATTAT
Organism: Chitinophagales bacterium; assembly: GCA_038251675.1. Lineage (GTDB taxonomy): Bacteria > Bacteroidota > Bacteroidia > Chitinophagales > Chitinophagaceae > Ginsengibacter. The sequence continues at coordinate 1,004 of JBBSBD010000545.1, forward strand.
GCAACAGGGGAATTAAAAAAGAGGATTGGTGCATCGGTAACCGAATTGCAAAGAAAGAAACCAGACATTCCTATTCTTCTTACCGATCACGATGGATATACCGATGAAGGAATAAATATAGTTCGAAAAAATGAATACGTTTCAACCAATAAGGTTTTCAATGAAACTTTCGACTCACTGCTTGAGGCAGGGGTGAAGAATATATTCCGGTTGTTTAAAGAAGCCATTAACCAGGATATAGAATCTACGGTTGATGGTACCCACCCCAATGATATCGGCATGATGCATTATGCAAAAGCGTATGAAAAAAAGATAAAGACTATTTTAGGAGAACCAGAAGGCATTATTTCAACTACAATTCCGGTTACTCAACGCCGTGATGCAAAGTTCTATGATTGGGAAACAAGGCACAACAAGGTAATGCAGTATGATAAAATTCATCCGCCGAAACTGGCCTTAATCGGTAACTCCATAACCCACTATTGGTCCGGCCCACCGGTAGATCCAAGGCATGCTGGCACTGATTCATGGGAAAAATATTTTACTCCGCGAATAACAACAAACATGGGTTTTGGCTGGGATAGAATTGAAAATGTTTTATGGCGGATTTATCATGGCGAACTGGATAGTATTTCACCAAAACAGATTGTGATGATGATTGGCACGAACAACCTGGGGCTAAATACTAATGATGAGATAGCCACGGGATTACAATTTTTAATAAAAGCAATCCGGTCGAAACAACCCAAGGCTGGCATACTATTGATGGGGATTTTTCCCAGGAGGGATATGGAGGAAAGGATTGTGGCGCTGAATAAATTGATAGCTAACGTAGCCGTACAGGCGAAGGTAACTTATGCAGATGCAGGAAACCTTTTTATAAAAAAGGATGGAAAAATTGATGAGGCACTTTTTTCTGATGGATTACATCCAAATGCTGTCGGCTATGAAAAGCTTGGTGAATTTATAATTGGCCATTTGGATAGGATGAAATAATATTGATTTCTTTTACACCTGTTCTACGCAACACATAATCATCACCATTAATAATTAGTAATGAAATCAAACTTATTTTTCTGTTTATTAATACCCGCAGTAGCTTTTCTTTCGTGCGCTACTTCCAAAGGCACTTCAACAAATCATCTGTCAAAAGAGGAAAAGAAGGAAGGATACTCGTTATTGTTTAACGGGAAGACGATGAATCAATGGACGGGCGACACGGAAAGTTATGTCCCTGAAAATGGTACGATTACCATACATCCTGAAAAGGGCGGCGGGGGAAATGTCTATACTAAAAAAGAATATAGTGATTTTGATTTTCGTTTTGAATTTAAGCTCACCCCCGGAGCCAATAACGGTTTAGGTATCAGGGCGCCGCTTGAAGGCGATGCCGCTTATGTGGGCATGGAAATACAGATACTCGATAACACGGCCGCTGAATACAATCATTTGCATCCCTATCAATACCATGGTTCCATATATGGTGTTGTGCCTGCAAAGCTTGGTTATTTAAAATTAATGGAGGACTGGAATTATGAAGAAGTGATTGCAATAGGACCAAAAATAAAAGTGATATTAAATGGCGCTGTTATCGTTGATGCAGATATCACGGACGCACGTGAAAAAGGAACTCCTGATGGCAAGCCGCATCCCGGTTTAAAGCGGGACAAAGGACATATCGGTTTCCTCGGGCATGGATCAGTAGTTCAGTTTCGAAA
>JBBSBD010000546.1:0-2713 GCA_038251675.1 Chitinophagales bacterium
ATATAGTTCTGACAACTCGGATAACGACATTTGAAAGTGACACTCCCAATATGAATTTTCATCTTCCTGGACAACTTATAAGAAATGCTTTAGGAAAAGTTATTTGCCCAATATGCAAGCGTACCGACAAGGTTAATAAAATCAGACACAGCGATGCTCCAGTTTCAACGTTGCGAATAAGTAAATCAGGCGACACAACACTCAGCCCAATTTATAAAGGAAAATATCAAGCTGGCTGCTTAGATGAGCCTGCAACATATTATTGTGACAGGGATAAAGTAAAATTTTAATGTTCACTTTGCGGTCCAGCATTACTAATGGATTAACGCATTTTACAATTTCAGTTGGAAGTAAAGAATTGGTACAATCTATCACCGAAAGATTAATATCTGATAATTTTATAATTGAAAGTGAACCAGGAGCAACAGGTCACGGATATTATGAAAGTGTTATTTTAGATACAGAAGGAAATTTTATTGAAATTACGGAGTAAGAAATAAACGAATAATATGAAAATGGATCATTGCGGTTTTCAGGTGAAGGACATGGATAAAGCCATAAGGTTTTATACCGAAAAACTATCTTTTACTTTAGATTTTCGAACTATTAATCACGAAGAACAGGAAGAATATGCTTTTGTCTCTTTAGGAAAAGCAAGATTGGAGCTAATCAAGGATTTGGTAAATGAATATCAAATACAGGAGATTAAAAAACCATATTGTCCTCACTTTTGCATTGAAGTACAAGATATGGAAATGGCTCTCAAAGAATTAAATGCTAAAGGAGTTACCATAGTAAAAGGTCCTTTAAAGATTGAAAATGAAGAAACGTGGGTCTATTTTTCTGATGAAGACAATAATGTATTAGAGTATATCCAATGGTACAATAAAAAATAACCTATACAGTATTCAAATAAACGAAAATAAATAATAATTACCTTTTGCTTTAAGGTATTAAACTAAAATTCTGTATGCTAACAATGAGCAATGAGATGACGAAAAACAAAATACCGAACCGCTAACAAATGCATTGCCATATTAATCCAAATCCTAAAAAACTAAAAACAAATATGCTGTTGGGGCAAATATTTTTAAATAATTTCAATTAAGAAAACGGCAGTTTTTTCAGGATTTGACACGAGATCATAAACAATAAACATTCAGACAAAATGAAAAAAACATCATTAATAGTTTTAATTATTACAGCATCTTTTCTTTCAGGTTTCGCATTTAATACAATAATTACAAAACAAAATAAAAAAACTACAGAAATGAAAAAAGTAACAGGCATTGGCGGCATTTTTTTCAAATGCAAAGACCCAAAAAAAATGACGGAATGGTATCAAAAAAATCTTGGTTTAACCACAAACCCTTATGGGGCAACTTTTGAGTGGTATGAGGGTGCAGACAGCACAAAGAAAGGGCAAACACAATGGACTCCGTTTCCCGAAACGACAAAATACTTTGAACCTTCAACAAAGGACTTTATGATAAATTACAGGGTTGAAAACCTGGAAGCACTTGCTGAGGAATTTAAAAAGAATGGCGTAACGATTGTGGATACCATCGAAACCTATGATTACGGTAAATTTCTACATATCCTTGACGCCGAAGGAAACAAAGTTCAATTGTGGGAACCCAAAGATTGAGTAGGGCAAAATAAAATTGGCGATACCTCTTGTAATAGACAAAAATGGGAACTGGTAAAACAATGAAAATATTTGAATGGCTGACATCATTTATTGCCTGGTTGCAAATTGTTGCTTTGCCATTAATAATTGGGCTTCTAATTGGCTTTTTTGTTTATAAAAATTACCCAACAGCAACTGGATTTGTTGTAAGCATTTGTATTTCGACTTTAGGTTTAATAATAGGAATAATTATAGCAACAAGAATTTGGAAAAAACGTGGGACATTGGATTTTGTGTCAGGGATTTCAGCATCTCCCGACCTTGACAATTTAGAGGACGAAAAAGATTAACAGCAGGCTAAAGCTGGATTTACGATCATCTACTGCAACGCTAAAAAACTAAAAACAAATATGCTGTGGGAGAAAATATTTTTAAATAATTTCAACCAAAAAGTCAACTAAATTCAGGACGTGGTATGATTAAACCATGAAACGAATAATAAAATATACGCTACTTATAATTGTAATCTTATTTATTATTATTGTAATTCAAAATAACCCCATTTCTTCTAAAGCTAAAAGATTTTCAAGATTAGCGGACACCTCAAATATTAGAAGAAACCTTGAGGCAATCATTAATACACCTGATTATCGTAATTATAAAAATATAGCTGTGCTTGACACTGTCGCTGAGCGAATAAAGAAAGAATTTAAACGATACACTAAGAGGGTATCTACGCAAGATTACAAGGTTGCTGAAAAAGGCTATAAAAACATCATTGCATCTTTTGGTCCGGAAGAAGGTAAAAGAATTATTGTTGGCGCTCATTATGATGTTTCACACGAACAAGACGGTGCCGATGATAATGCAAGCGGTGTTGCAGGTATTTTAGAATTAGCAAAGCTTCTTAAAGACCAACCCTTAAAATACAGAATCGATTTAGTTGCATTTTCTTTAGAGGAACCTCCGTTTTTTCATACAATGAATATGGGAAGTTATATACATGCAAAATCATTACATGACAGCAATATAGCAGTGAAGGGAATGATAAGCCTTGAAATGATTGGATATTTTTCTGATAAA
>JBBSBD010000547.1:0-2699 GCA_038251675.1 Chitinophagales bacterium
CATCAACCTCCGTAAAAAAATGACTAAAAATAATATTGCCTATGACAAAGACTTTTACCCAAGACGATCTGATCCGGTTTCTATACCACGAGACCTCGGAAGAGGAGACGAAGGAGATTAACAAAGCACTCCTTTGCGATAGCAACCTGCAAGCTCAGTTCAATGAGTTGAACGTGATCCATCAGCAACTGAACCAGGCTAAGCTGGAGCCTGCTGATAAAAGCATTCAGAACATTTTGAATTACGCGCGCGGCCTACAAGAACATCTTTAATATGAAGTTACAAGTTCGATCGTTTTCTAATAATTTGGGGATTGATTAGCCGAAGAACAATCAGACTTAAAAGTGCAAGGTTAAAAATTATGTGCTGGGGTAAGGTTAATGATTCTAAGATGCCTCCGCACATGCATTGTTCCGAAGATGCCCCGAATATCTTGCTAATCAAGAATGCTGTGAATATGATCAAAAGAAATCCTGCTCCTAAGTAACCCATTAACTTTGATTTTTCAAACAGAATTACCACAGCCACTAGTATTTCAATTGCTATCAATACGGGAGCTAAAAACCAAGTTTCTGTTGAATAAATAATTGGAATCCTAGAGAAGCGCACCAGAAAAGCATTATACGAACCTGTTTTTGCTATTGCTGAATAAGCAAAAAGTATAGATATTGAAATGTCCGCCAGTGTCCAGAGCCAATATCTATTTAATCTCATAGGTTGAAATTGTCATATCCTCATATAAGACAGAAATTTTATTATCATCTTCTTTCGCTATTTCCGTTGGCTCCTCCCCATTTTTAAGATTAGGAACTAAAAATGAATATAAATACTTGCCTTCGTTAATTGAATATACATCAATTACTTTTCCATTCTTATAAGCAGATTTGATAATATTCGAAAGTATATAAATATTATTTTCATCCATGCATGCTGAACTATTAACAAAGATATCCGGCTCTACACTTTCTTCTTGAATACCAGGACCTAACTGTCTAGAAACTGGATCAGGAAGTTCAAAATTATCTATCGTTCTTAATCCATGTTTAATATTACCCACAGAATCAAAAAGTAATAAATAACCGAACTTATAAAAATAGTAAATAGATTGCCCGGCTCGATTTCTGGAATAATTCCCCTCAAATACAAGACTTCTGTTTCTATCGGGAAACTTCTTATATGTTGCAAAAATCATTTCTTTAATTGATTGAACATTATTCACTTCACTAGTTTTAATATCTGTGGTTACAAACTGAAAATCATTTCCAGTTTCTCGGGTAAACAGAAAGTTTTCATCAGCAAGTCGACTACAATTATCTATATAGTCTTTTGCTTTAAAATAGTATTCAAGACTGTCGTTTAAATTATACTTCTTAATCATTTTCTTTGGTCTATCGAGAATATAATGACCATCTTCTACCTTTTCGAAATACCAAATCGATGAGTTTTCCCAAGGTGCCCCACCGCTTCTTGAAAGCACATTACCAGGTTTAAATCCATCTAAAAATTGACTTATTTGGTTTGTAGCTGCATCGACAACCCAAATGGAGCCAGATGATCTATAAATTTTAGTTATCCTTCCAATGATCTCAAATTCCTCCACACGAACAAGATTCTCATGGCTAAAGACCCTATTACTGATAGAGGTTGGGCGACCTTCATCTAGTGATTCTTCTTGATTTAAGAAAAAAAGAAACGATAACAGAAGAGCCAGTAAGGTTGTTAAAAGTAATATCGACTTCTTCATAAGAACAGTTAATTTTTAGATATTGAGTGAAAAAGGCTGCTAGTTAAGCAGCCTTTTTGTTTTGGCATTTCCCCACAATTTGTCATTGCATAATTACTGCTCCATCTTTTTTTCCCTTCTCAGACGTAACCGTTATCGAGGATCCGTCCGGATTGGTTACTGTAACAGTACAAATAACAGAAGAGTTGGGACAATAAGTTATTGTTTGACCAAAAACTCTGTTGGTTGTAAACGCTATGAGGGCCACAGCGAATACTAAGGTGAAAGATTTTTTTATATTACTCTAGTTTAATGTTTGAAAAAAAATTTATGCAAAAATTTTAAAATGTGCAATATATGCCGTAATTAAATTTATTCAATAGATGTCATTTGGTACCTATATGGTGCTAAAGGACGATATAAGGCTCTTAAAAATTTCCCAAAAAATTAAGAGAATTAAGAATTCCCTCTGGTTATACTAGTTATGAAACATTTGCTTTAGATAATAATTTGGATAGAAAGCAGTACTGGAGAATAGAGAATGGCAGTAATATTACTTTGATTTCGCTGATCAAAATATTAGATATTCATAAAATTAGTTTAAAAAAGTTTTTCTCTGATATTCAATAAACCTAACGTAGTTACAGTCCATCGCTGCCACTCAACACTTCGGGGGCATTCTTTTTAATATTCTGTGGTATGCCTCTACTTTGGCAGCATGAATACAGAAAAAATTCTTTCGTACATGCTGGTGCTACACATAGCCGGTGGCACGATTGCACTTATCAGTGGATTGATCTCTATGCTGACAGCCAAGGGCGGTCACTTTCATAAACTAGCCGGCAAAATTTACTTCTGGGGAATGACTTCAGTCTTTATCGGGGCTCTCATTATAGCAACAAGTCGTAAACTCGACTTTTTGTTAATGGTTGCCTTCTTCAGCTATTACATGACGGTGCGTGGCTACCGGATTTTA
>JBBSBD010000548.1:0-2695 GCA_038251675.1 Chitinophagales bacterium
GAAGGCGAAGCGCTTTATCATGTATCTCTTAATAAAAAAGATGAATTAGAGACAATTGAAAACCCAAATGCTTATCACAAAGATGGCACACTTATTATACATGACAGTCGTGTTGGTTTTCTTTCTTTTATTGCTGGTGAAAAGGAACAACCCGTTTTTATCCCAAGCCTGCATGATAAAAAAGACCTTGCATTTTATCAGCAATACACAAGTGTAAGAGATAAATATTTGTCACTGGTTGATAAAGACGGCGATGAAAATATTGAGCAGTCTGGAATACGCGATCAACTGAATGAATCTTATGATGCGTTGATAAAAGGTTATGGTATTTTAAATTCAAGTATTAATCGTCAGCGGATATTAAAAGATGAAGCGTTTGGTTTTCTGATACTGGTTTCATTGGAAAGAAAAGAGGGGGAGCAATTTCTTAAAGCTGATATACTTACGCAATCACTCATTCAAAAGCAGGAAGCATATCACACTGACAATTTTGTAGAAGCATTGGCAAGAAGCCTGAATGATAAAGGTTTTGTTGATATGGAATTTATTGCGGCGGTTACAGGGACTACAGAGCCGGAAGCCGTACATGCGTTGGGCAATCATGTTTATTTAAACCCGGCAAATAAACAATGGGAAACTGCAGACCAGTTATTGAGCGGCGATGTTGTTATTAAATTAAGTATTGCAAAAAGGGAAATCAAAAAAAATCCTGATAACAGTCAATTCCAAAGAAGCCTTGAAGCTTTGGAAAAAATACAACCAGAGAAAATTCCATTTGAATTATTGGATTTTAATTTGGGTGAAAGATGGATTCCGCAGGATTACTACAACCGTTTTGCAACAAATCTCTTTGAAATAAATACGGAAGTAAATTATTTTTCTTCTCTCGACACATTCAAAGTAAAAACACAAAGCAGTAATGCAAAGACAAACCAGGAATATGCGGTTACAACAAAAACCGGTAGTACAACTTACGGCAATTCATTGCTTGAGCATGCTTTAGAAAACACGACACCATTTTATACATACCCTGTTGATATTGGTGATAAGATAAGCCGTGTGCCGGATAATGAAGCCATACAATTAGCACATCAAAAGATTGAATCAATTAGAAATTCTTTTACAGAATGGCTAAGGGAATTACCCTATGCCGAGAAAAAGTATTTAGAAGGGATGTACAACGACACTTTCAATTGTTATGTATTAAGAGAGTATGATGGAAGCCATTTGCAGTTTCCCGGACTCGATTTAAAAAGATTAGGTATAGGAGATTTGTACAGCTCACAAAAGAATTCTGCGTGGCGAATTATACAAAACCGTGGCGCATTGATTGACCATGAAGTTGGTTTAGGAAAGACATTGACAATGATAGTTGCTGCACATGAAATGAAACGTTTGGGTACAGTAAATAAACCAATGATTCTGGCATTAAAAGCCAACGTAAATCAGATTGCAGAGACCTATCGTAAAGCATATCCCAATGCTAAAATATTATCACCGGGTGAAAATGATTTTACTCCGGTAAAAAGATTGCGGCTGTTCCATGAAATAAAAAATAATAATTGGGATTGCATCATTTTAACCCACGACCAGTTTGGCAAAATCCCTCAAAGTCCGGAAATACAAAGGCAGATATTCCAGACAGAATTAGAAAATGTTGAAAAAGACCTTTATACTTTAAAGGATATGGGTGGCGAAATCTCAAGGAGGATGCTGAAGGGTTTGGAAATTAGAAAAACAAATCTCGGGGTAAAGCTTCAGGGTATCTTAAAGGACATAGAAGAAAAGAAAGATGCTGGCATCAATTTTAAAGACATCGGTATTGACCATTTATTTGTGGATGAATCACACAAGTTTAAGAATCTAACCTTTACTACAAGGCATGACAGGGTTGCTGGTTTGGGAAATATGGAAGGTAGCCAGAAAGCATTGAATATGCTTTTTGCTGTAAGGACTTTGCAGGAAAAATTCGACAGCGATCTATGTGTTACATTTTTATCCGGCACACCTATTTCCAACAGTCTTACAGAAATGTATTTATTGTTTAAATACCTGCGCCCAAAAGAAATGGAACGGCAGCAGATAGAGAACTTTGATGCCTGGGCTGCAGTGTTTGCGAGGAAAACAGTAGACTTTGAATTTTCTGTGACCAATGAAATTATAGCGAAAGAAAGGTTCCGCCATTTTATTAAAGTGCCGGAACTGGCATTGTTCTACAATGAAATAACAGACTATAAAACGGCTAAACATATCAACCTTGATAAGCCTGATTTAAATGAACAATTGGTAAATATTACGCCTACGCCCGACCAGCAGGAGTTTATTAAAAACTTAATGGCCTTTGCTAAAACAGGGGATGGCACTTTGATTGGACGGCTGCCTTTATCAGCAGATGAAGATAAAGGCAGGATGTTGATTGCGACAAATTATGCCAAGAAAATGGCGGTGGACATGCGGTTGATTAATCCATTTGCTTATGCTGACCATCCTGATAATAAGGTAAATGTTTGTGCAAGAAATATTGCTGGGTTATACCAATTAAGCAATGATAATAATGGAACACAAATTGTGTTCAGTGATATTGGTACTCCTAAGCCGAATGCCTTTAATGTTTATGATGCACTCAAAGAAAAGTTAGTAACTGATTTTAATATCCCCATAAATCAAATCACTTTTATACATGACTGGACGAACA
>JBBSBD010000549.1:0-2692 GCA_038251675.1 Chitinophagales bacterium
GGATTAAAGCCCGCTGTATGTATTATCTCTGCTACGTTTTGCAAAGCATCTTCATCATTACCGGCAATAAAAGCATCTATTCGCTGGCCATCAATTACAGGTGTTGAAAAGTCAGCGGCGAAAGTGGTATTAAAAGCCTTTATAATTTTTGAATTAGGTAATTCTCTTTGCAACTCTTCTGCAGCGCTTGTATCCGCCGCAGTTAATGATCCATTGTAATTTTTATTCAAAGGATTAGCTATGCTGATGACAATTTTTTGATTAGCTACTTCTTTAATCCTTTCTGCCATTTCTTTTTCTGCCAAATAGGGAACTGCGGAAATAATAATATCTGCTTCCCAGCACCCATCGAAAGAGCAGTCAATACCCTCAACATCTGCTGAAGGATTAGTCACATCAATTTCATTGACAAGTTCATTTATTTTATCATGATTCTTTCCATTGAGGAGCAACCTGTAATTTCCTCCTGACAGACTTTTCGAAATGGCAGAACCCATTCTACCGGAGGCCCCAATTATCATGATGGTTTGTTTTGTTCGCATATCCCAAATCTTTTTGACAAGACAAAACTAACACAAACCAATACCCCGTTCCATTGCGCACAAGCAAGAAAAACCATTGATTCAGATCAAGGCTTTTTTAATTAATAATTGGGATAATATTATTTGCTAACAGATATTTTACGCCTGATCCGGCTAAGTGTTTCCGGCTGAAGCCCCATGTAGGAGGCTATCATGTGCTGGGGCACGCGTTGCGTAATGTGAGGATATATCGTGGTAAAATCAACATAACGTTCCTCTATCGTCAAAGTATTAATGGAGTTCAATCTCTTTTGCATCGCCAGGTAAGCACCCGTTATCTGGAGCCGAGTGTATGTTTCATATTTATGAAATCGCTGCAACAATTCTTCGTTGGCAGATTTACTTATCAGCACCAGTTCTGAGTCTTCCAACGCATCTATATTATAGGTAGCAGGCTCACCGGTAAGAAAACTAAACAAGTCAGAAATGGTCCAGCCTTCTATTGCAAATTGAATAATATGTTCCGCTCCGTTTTCATCAACAGAATATTCTCTTAATGCGCCTTTTTCAACAAAGGCAATCGTTTTACAAATATCTCCCTCCTGCAACAGGTATTGTTTTTTTCGCAGTTTTTTTGGCGTGAGGTACTTCCTAATCATTTCCTTTTCTTCCGGAGTAAGAATAATTTTTTTATCGGCAAAGCTTTGAAAGAATAATTCGTACATGCAACGAGCGTTAATCTACAATATGAATTTACACAAAGATGGGGTAATTATTATTTGTTTAGGTGCCGGAAAGATACCGATGCAAAATGCATTTTTTTGACAAAAATATATCCGATATATTTCAATTATGATATAACCAGCCGGAAGTATTAGGTATAAGGAGATCATAATTTCTGTTTGTTAACCTATTGTAATGTTTTTTATTATTCTTAAAGAGCTAACCTCAAATAAGACGATGGAGGCCGTAGCGAAAAAATGTCTTAAGAATTAATAATGGTGGCCTTTTAAAAACATTTGCATACCAAAAAGCTTATTAATACTCAGCCTTTACAACACATTTCGATTTAAGATTCTTATAGCATCAATTCAAATAAGGTCAAAAAAAAATTAATTAAACGTTTGTTTAATTTCAAACAACTGTTTAACTTCGCGCTTCGATTTTAAAATGGACGCAAAAGAAACCATATTATCAATAGCCATGAAACTCTTTGGGGAAAAGGGTTTCGAAGGAACTTCCGTGCGTGACATTGCAAAAGCTGCTGACGTAAACCTGGCCATGATAAGCTACTATTTTGGCTCGAAGGAAAAACTATTTGAACATGTGGTGGAATATAAATCCTCCAGTATAAGAGTAGTGTTTGCAGAGCTGGCGAAATCTTCAATACCGCAAATTGAAAAAGTGGATAAAATAATTGATAGTTATGTGGAACGAATGTTTACCAATCCACAGTTTCATCACTTATTACACAGGGAACTTTCGCTGCACCAAAGGCCTCAAATGCACGAGGCTATCACAGAGATTCTTCTTAGAAATGTAATCACAATTACGGGCATTATTCAGCATGGTATTGACTCGGGCGAATTTAAAGAAGTTGACACGCAATTAACGATTGCTACGCTCATCGGCACGATTAATCATTTGCTCATTTCAGAAACAATGTGCCGCAAACTATTAAATAAGAATAAAGATTTTAACCCATTCACAAGCAAAAAATTAAAAGAAAGAGTGAGTGAACATTTAAAGCATCTAATGCGTTCTCACTTGTTGATAAATAATAAATCTGATAAAAGATGAACAGGAATTGGATATGTTTTGAAGGAAAGTTGATAAAATTAGTTGTAATGCTGCCGGTGTGTTTTATGAGCATTTTGTTTCCATCATTATTATACGCACAGGAAGCAAGAACGATTACTTTACAGGAATCAATCGACCTTAGTATAAAAAACAGCAAGCAGTTGCAGGCATCTGCCGCAAGAAATGAAAGGGCTGCGGGAGCTTTAAAAGAGGCACAGGATAACAAGTTACCGGATTTCACAATAAGCGGTTCTTATTTACGGTTGACCAACCCTAATATTGCCGTTAAGACAAAGGCATTCGGAGGAAGCGCCGACAGTACAGGAAGTAATTCGCCTGCATCAGTAAACCAGGCAATGTACGGTATCGCC
>JBBSBD010000550.1:0-2670 GCA_038251675.1 Chitinophagales bacterium
GTCTGCGATATTTTGGATGAACTTGGTTATCGTAACCAGGCCATGCACCAGCGTTTGCGGCCGCTTTTGCCTGACATGCGAAAGTGCGGATTTATAGGCAGGGCAAGAACATTTGATTGGATAGAAACGGAAGTAATAATTGAAGATAACCCCTATGGCCTTGAGATTGAAGCAATGGACTCGCTTAATAAAAATGATGTTGTCATTCATTCAACTGATGTAAATAGTACCAATGCGCCTTGGGGCGAATTGATGTCGACTCTTGCCAAAAAGAAAGGAGTGACAGGATGTGTTTGCGATAGCCAGGTAAGAGATTGTATTAAAATTATTGAAATGGATTTTCCTGTATTTTATGCAGGCATAAGGCCTTTGGATTCAAAGGGCCGTGGCCTTGTGGTGGCGTATGATGTACCGGTTATGTGTGGTGGAGTATTGGTAAATCCGGGTGATCTTGTGTTCGCTGATTTTGATGGTATTGTTGTGATACCGCAGGCAATCGAAGAAAAGGTAATTGAAATGGCAATGGAAAAAGTGAACGCTGAAAACCTTTCAAGAAATGAATTGCTTGAAGGGAAGTCGCTCCGCGAAGTGTACGATAAATATAAAGCGCTATAAAAACTGATTATGAAATTACAAAACCGTTCTGTTGTCATTACCGGTTCAGGTTCAGGAATCGGAAGAGCCTGTGCCCTGAAATTTGCCGAGGAAGGTGCTAACGTTATTGTTGCTGACATAAACGAGAATGCTGCGAAGGAAACAGTAGAACAAATAATAGCCGCTGGAGGAAATGCTTTTGCTGTAAAAGCAGATGTTGCAGATCCCGCCAGTGTTGCTTCGCTGGTAGAAGCTACTATCAGGCAGTTTGGTCAAATCAATGCCCTGGTCAATAATGCAGCGATCCAGGTAAATAAAACAATTGCCGATACTACTTTTGAAGAATGGAATGCACAAATGTCTGTAAATGTTGGTGGCGTGTTTCTTTGTTCAAAACTTTTTCTGCCCCACCTAAAAGCGACCAAGGGTTGCATAGTAAATATGTCTTCAGTAAATGGCTTTTTTGTTGAGCCTACTTGCGCCGGTTATTGCGCCACCAAAGCCGCCATCATCGGCTTAACAAAAGCAATGGCCATTGATCATGGGCATGAAGGTATTCGCGTGAATTGCATTTGCCCGGGTTATATTGATGCCGGCCTCGCCGAAGGTTATTTCCAAAGCCAACCAGATCCCGCGCAGGCACGCGTTGATGCTGGCAAGTTGCATGCGTTATGGCGTATTGGCAAACCCGAAGAAGTTGCGCAGGTTGCCGTTTTTCTTGCAAGTGATGATGCTTCATTTGTTACCGGATCGGCATACGTAGTTGATGGAGGTTTTGGTTCAGGCATGCCGCCTAAATAATTTTTTTAATGGTGAAATAATATTGAAAATGATATGTTCAAAATGCAAAAAGCACGGGACTGGTTTTTAGTGATCGTAGTAAATTTTATGTGGGCAACACAGGTACCTGTCATTCGCCTGATGGGCGATAAACTCGGCGCGATGACAATAGCTTTTGTACCCATGCTGATAAGTACCATTTTGTTTATACCTTTTTTATGGGCGGAGAATAAAAAAAGAAAAGCATCTGAGCGCCGCACCTGGAAGGACCTCAGGTATTTTGTCATACCCGGATTGATCGGGATATTTCTGATGCAATATCTCTATACGGTCGGCTCTACGTTAACGTTGGCCTCCAATGCCGGTATCATTACTTTAACGATTCCCGTACTGGTAGCCATCTTCGCATCAATTTTACTGAAAGAAAAATTAAACATCGTAAGAATAACAGGATTTGTGATCGCACTTGCCGGTGTGCTGTTAACTTCTCTGCCTGACATTAAAGGAGCAAGTTTTTCGGAAGGCAGTTATTTCAAAGGAAATCTAATTTTTCTTTTGGCCTGCGCCTGCGCTGCTTTTTTTAATACCTACAGCAAGGTGCTCGTTGACAAAAATTTTACAGAGCTTGAAATATTGGTTTATTGCTCACTGGTAGGAAGTATCGCCTGCATTCCTTTATTGATTTGGGTGGAACCACTTGACCTATCCGCGATCATTCATTCAGGCAGCACCGTTCTTTTTGGTTTGCTGGAGTTGAGTTTTATAGTATACGGTGTATCGATGCTGCTATTCTTTTACATACTAAAAAGAATGGATGTAACACAGGCAATTCTTGGAAATTATTTATTACCATTTTTTATCGCGTTGCTTGGAATCATTTTACTAAATGAAAAGATTACCACTACGATGATCATAGGCGGTGTAATTATTTTTGCCGGTACGCTTATGGTTACCGTTTATGAAAATCAGCTCTTATCTTTTTTCAAACGAAAAAATAAAGACGAAGTGGCTGAGGGTGGCGTGGTGGAGGAAATTGCTTGAGCAATGATTCTTAAAGAAAACTTTTTTGCCTGCTGGTTATTCTTTCAAAAAGGAAATCAGGGACAACATTTAGAAAGAATCTTAACCTTTGAATATTTAATGATTATAAACAGTAGTAACTAATGAAGATAACCAATGTAACGGCAACGGTACTACGCCTTCCGCAAATTTCTAATGCAGCAGATGGCACCCAGGATGATTTAATTATTACCGTAGAAACTGATGAAGGTATTACCGGTTATGGAGAGGTAGATA
>JBBSBD010000551.1:0-2634 GCA_038251675.1 Chitinophagales bacterium
AATACCCGCACCTGCCAATATTGGCGCAATATTTATACTGATTTTTTGAAGCACAATCATTATCAAAATCAGCCAGAGGATAACTTTTATTGCACCATGCAGAATAGACGTTAGGGTATTAATTCTTTTTCCTGCTTCATCTGTATCTGCCTTATCATTTTTCTTAGCATTATTTAAAAGTTTTTTGTTTAACTTTTTTACAGAAAAGCCAACAATTTTATAGGCTAAAAAAAATAGCACTAATGCAATTAACAAGCCTGGTAGTTCGCTAATAAGCCAGTTTTGGCTAGTTTTGAAAAGGTCTGTCCAAAAAGTGGATTCTAAAATTTGTTTCATAATTATTTATTTACTAAATAAGCATTGCTTTTCTAAAATATCGAGGTCATGTTTCATTTTGATTGCCAATTCGGCACTATTGAAGGCATACTTTGAATATTGAATTGCAGCTGCTTTAATTTCAGCATGATTTATCGTTTCTAACGAATTAAATGTTTTTTGCAATCGCAACATTACTTCTATATATCCTGCACCATCTCTGGAAACAGACCTGAATGCATCATCAAAAAAATCTTCCATCGAGATCTGTGGAACTTCTATACAATCATATAGTAACTTACTTTCTGTGCTATTTTCAATCTCATCATTCCATAAAAAAAAGAGTCTTTCCTGGCTACCAATAATTTGGATGGCGGTTCCAGGATCATTAATGCCAGTAGATAATGCTCTACTGGCAATTTCTGCTAATGCAATTAGCCCAAATCGAGGATCTTCGTCAAACAATCTTGTATGACCAACGTGAATGGCACCATTAACCTTTTGAGTAACTTTACTCATATCTAAATCTTGATTGGAACTAATGAATGCGATTACAAATTTTTTATGAACAAATTTACCCGGAAGACAATTAAGTTGAATTTTCAGCCCCATCTCTTTAGCCAAATCCTGTAAAACATGCATATTTATATGTTGAACGTATCCAATAGAATCAGCAAGCACTGATTTTCTATCTGGGAATACGCCAGTTATGGGAAGAGCATTGAGCAAAGGATTTTTAATGTAGCTGGATAAAGATTTCGTGGCAACTGCTTCTACCTGCATGATGGTATGCTCCAATCTTCCTAATCTTGAAATACGGTCTACCCACCTTAAGAAGGTGAGTATGACTAAAAAAAAGAATACTAAAGTGATTAAGAAGAGAATAAATTTACCCGCTTGATTATAATACCTAATATCCATTGCAACTGTAGCGACAATACTAAAAATGAATGCGCCTATGAACGTAGAAAGAGCATATTGCGACACATCGTCTGTGATTACAATTTTAAAAGACCTTGGAGTTGCAGTGGTACTTGCCGCGGAGTAGGCTGAAAGCATTGATGCAACTGCAAATATTGAGATGACCAACATGCTGGCTGATAGAATGTCCAAAAGTCCGTCAATCGATTCTGTCTTTATAATGGGAACAAGATCATTCAGTCTGGTCCCATCGGCTTGATGGGCGATCAGTGCAGCAGCCACTGAGATTAAACAAAATACCAAAGGTCTATACCATAATTGCTCTCGAATCCAATTGTAATAAATGATGATCTTTTTTTTCATAGTATTCTTAATTGAGTTTATAGGCGGTCACAACAGTTTTTAATGATGCTGCACAACTATGCAATAGCCAGAAGTTAATACACTTTTTTTTATTTTCCCCCATTCTACTTTAATCCTACAAAAACTATATTCGGCAACAAATCAGGAAGGTTTTCCAAAAACAAATTCCGAAATATTAATTTGTAATCTGGTTTTCAAGGTTGATATTTTTGTGGTTTAAAAGTAGAAATTAATGGATGGGAAAACAAGTTTATTCAGAAAACTGTTCCGTTCATTTGTAAGTAATTCCATATTTTTTATTCTAAATTTTACGATTAAAAGTATTATTAAATTCTTCACGATTATAAAATTCCTCAGTAGTTTTCGGAAGGTGAATCGTGTCATCGCCTCGGTAATGGCGGATTGTATTTAATTCGTAATTTGGATCAATAATATCTCCCTTTCTGAAACGTTTGGCTTTGTCGAAGGTAGAGCTATCAATTTGATTGGTTGTAACCAACTTGTTCCGCTCGTCAATCGTTGTCATGCCTATCGGAATAATAACGTGATTTTCTCCATCTTTGTTTAAAAACTCATGAACACCTTCACTTACACTATCCTGATAGGTGTTATGACCGGCCTCAATCAATGTTTTATCCACTTCAACATCAAGATAAACAACACGTTCGGCAGTTTTATTTAACAGCAAATGATCCACTTTTCCAATAATGCGGTTATTTGCATCTTTCACATTTCAGCACTCTCATATTTGTATCCAATTTTTTATTTTTGATTATTAGACTTACTATTCAAGAATTGCTTTATTTAATTACCCTACTTGTCCAGGTAGCACCACTTATATCTGTTAAAGTTAATTGGTAGTTTCCGGGAGGCAGTTCAGTCAAAGATTTATTTTTAATAGAAATCTTTGCTTTTGCTCCTAAGGGTATTATCATACTGTGCTTACCCGGCGTTACTTTTACAACATAGCTATTTACAATGTTTTCCCGGTGAAAATTTGCCAAATCATCTCCATTTAGTTTAAGAATGCTTTTA
>JBBSBD010000552.1:0-2633 GCA_038251675.1 Chitinophagales bacterium
ATGTATTATAATAAAATAATGACCGAAAGAATATTTTCAAACTTAGCTTTAGACCTGAATTGCAAAAAAATAAAACGGCTTTATTACCAATGCCTGGATATAGGACGCTTGGCAGCTTAAAAAATTACCGAACTATTGATTAATCAACTATGAATAAATTGGAAAACAAAGTTGCCTATATCACAGGCGGATCAAAAGGAATAGGATACGGAATAGCAAAAACATTATTAGATAACGGAATGAAGGTCGCTATTACCAGCCGCAGCTTATCGGCAGCAAAAGAGGCTGCGGATTCTTTAAGTAAAGACGCTTCGAAAGTATTGGCTTTAGAATCAGACGTGAGTTCTCTTGCATCTGAAATAAAAGCAGTGAAGGCTGTAACAGATCATTTCGGTCAGCTCGATGTCGTGGTTGCCAATGCAGGCGTGGGCCATTTTGCATCTATTGAAAATATAACCGAAGACGAATGGAAAAGGACTATCGATACCAATCTTACGGGAGTTTTTAATAGTGTAAAAGCAAGTCTTGAATGGTTGAAAAAATCAGAAGGTTATATCATTACCATTGCAAGCCTTGCAGGAACTAATTTTTTTGCAAATGGTTCTGCATACAATGCAAGTAAATTTGGCCTCGTAGGATTTTCGCAGGCGATTATGCTTGATCTTCGCCAGCATGGAATTAAGGTCACGACAATAATGCCGGGTTCAGTTGCTACTCATTTTAATGATCATGTTCCCTCTGACGCAGATGCATGGAAAATACAACCGGAAGATATAGGAGAGATGGTTGCTGATCTTTTAAAGATGAATCCGCGAACATTACCAAGTAAGGTAGAAATAAGGCCCTTGAAGCCTGGAAAAGGATAGAAAATGTTTATCTCTTTTTTACAAATGCGTTTATTTTTTTAGGTATTTAGCTAAAAAATTAAACACGTCTTTTCTTATATATTCTGCGTCATACATTTCACCATAATGTGGCGCACCGGGAACGATGAACAGTTTGTTTTTTACACCGGTAAGGGTTAACCACGAGCTAAGAATCTTTGATTCTGTATTAGGCACCGATTCATCTTTTTCACCCTGTACAATAAGAAACGGCGGATCGTCCTTATCAATATAAGTTACCGGGCTGGCACGTTTGGCAAGGTCTGGCCGGTCAACTGCCATGGCGCCCAATAATATTGAAACCGGATTGCGTTCATTATTAACAGATGTATCAGGATTGGTCGCGAGCATAATAAGGTCCGAAGGTCCGTAAAAATCGAGAGCAAGTTTTATTTTGAAATGTGGGCTTATTCCGGGAGGATAAAAATCTTTGACATCATTATTATTTGATAGCGCTAACAAAGATGCAAGATGCCCGCCGGCAGAAAAACCAATCACAGCGATCCTGTTTTTATCAATATGATATTTTGCTGCATTCTGAAAAAGGAATTCTATAGCCTGGTTGCAATCCTGAATCTGCGCGGGAAATACAGCCTGTGTGCTATGGCGATAGTCTATCGATGCTAATGCATATCCGCTATCAATAAAACCTTTCACCGTATTTTTCATATAACCCATATCGGCATACTTATCGTTAAGCATCCATGCCCCGCCGTGGAACCAAACGACAAGTGGTAAATTTTTCGACTGGTTCGGCGGAAGATAAATATCCAGCAAATGTTTTTTTAGTGTATCATTTGCGTAAGGAATATTGCTGTAGGTCGCCGTTCCTTGTGGAAAAATTTTTGCAACCGGCGACGATTGTGCAATGGAATTTTGTACGAAGAAAATAAAGGCTGCGAAATAAATTGCTTTAAGATGGATTTTGATTTTCATAATTTAAAATAGAAAGATATTTTCGTTTTAGAGAATATTTTTATGAAGAAGATAACATGGTCAGGAGGTCGTTAAATAAAAATTACATTTTACAATCTTATCTTGGCGGTATGAAATATATTCTCATCAGCATTCTTTGCATCGCCGGCATCACAACATTTGCACAGAGCGAAATAAAAGTGGATGATGCAAAAAATCATGCAGGTGAAACTGTAAAAATCTGCACAAAAATTTATGGGGGCAAGTCAATTGCAAATGCCCGGGATACACTTACGCTGCTGGATGCCGGCAAACCTTACCCTGACGCTCCATTAAGGTTAGTAATAAAGGGGAAAGCTCAAGGTGAATTTGTGGGGGATATTGTAAAATACTACCAGGGAATGAATGTTTGCATCTCCGGAAAAATAGAATTATACAAAGGCAAGCCTGAAATGCAAATAACAGAAAAAGCGCAAATTTTTGAGCAGATGAAAGACAAGGTTGATTCACAAGAACCGAAATAAAAACTCAGCGAAATTAATTAGGAGGCAATTGCAAATGCCTTTCCTTTCGTATAGCAAAAGATTTAAAGCAAAAAACGTAAAAACGTCATAGTAAAATTACCTTCCCGGCAGTAATTTTAATGTTGTGATAATTAGGCACTACTGCTCTTGCACCTGCTTTGCGACCTCCATATCTTTGTACCAGAAGTTGATTGATGTTCAACAAACATTAATCAGATATCCAAATCCAATGAAAAAGAGCCCGTTTCCAAATCCATGAAAACTAAAAATCCGATATCAATCAACTTCTATTTTTAAAATTCAATACCTG
>JBBSBD010000553.1:0-2625 GCA_038251675.1 Chitinophagales bacterium
ACAATAAAATTGCTTTTTACGGTTGAAGGCAAATGCTTAATACCCGCTATATGCAATGTTGTTGGAACGCCTGCTGCATTTAAATTTTCGGTAACTCTCAACGCATATTCGCCGCCTTTTCTTGCCCAATCTACGCCTAAAAACAGGAGGTTAATATGTGACTCAATTTCGCGTTTTATGATAATATCCTTTGCCTCTGTTGGGTTCGGCGTAAAGTCAAGGTTGGCTCCAAAAGGCAGAACAAATACTTTTTTTGGATCAGCATTGTAATCGTTAATCGCTGAATTGGCTGCCCATTTTGACGTATAAATAAGCAGGTCTGAATTTGTTATAGCAAGTTGGTCTATTTCGTCGCCATCATCCAAACAGGCTTTGGTGAACTTGCTGTATTCAGGATAGAATTTTAGTAAACTCTGCAAGGTCGCATCGGCATATAAAATTGTTTTAAAACTTTTATTCAAATTGGCCAATACAACTGTGTTAGGTGAAATAATATGAGAGCCTTGTTTTACCCTTCCCTCTATTATTTGTGCATAATTTTTTGATACCGCTTTATTGAACCTTGGCGAGTATATCTTTTCCCACATCCTCTTATTATAGTGCTTCATTATGAAATGAAAAAGAGGATTGGGTAAGGCCAGGTCACTCAGGTAATCCATTTCGAACCCTGCCTGGCTAAGCATTTTTCCATAATAGACCCCAAGGCCCGACCAGTTATGAATATTTTTTGAATCAAAGTCAGTTGCGTATACGAGTTTCATTAAATCGGTTTGTATTCCAGGTTACAGCTTACAATCAAAATTTTTTCTTATGGCCTGCTTAGCCAACTAACCATTTTAATAATACGTAAATTAATTTAAGATTCAATATGGCGTTAGTCAAAAAATGCCCCTGCTAAACTATTCTTTTAAATCTTTTTATAAAAAATACTTTGATATTTTTACATGAATTGGGAAAAATACATTCAAAACCAGAAATAATTTTGGTGCTTTTCGCCTTAGTGATTTAGAATCGGTACAACGTTGAATCTATAAACGATATTTTTAAGATGGTTGGAAACTACTGATTAGAAAGGCAAAGAAAAACTATTAAAATGTAGAATTGCAAAAAATAATCATATAAATTACCTGCATTACACCAATTTTTCTGCCAAATTTTTTTAATAATTCCATTCATTGATGCAAAAGGCTGATTTAAAATGGCAATGGGAAATTACCTCCCGAACAAGCTACCGCGTTGAGGATATTAAAGCACTGTGGTCTTACAGGCATTTTTTAGCCAGCTTAGTAAGAAGAGAGTTTTTACTTAATTATCAGCAAACAATCTTAGGCCCCTTTTGGCTTATTTTTCCTCCCTTAGTTACCCTGGTTACCTACGTTTTTGTGTTTAACAAAATGGTAGGCATCACTACCGGTACAATACCAGCCGTGCTTTTTTATTTTTCAGGAATAGTTTTGTGGAATTTTTTTAGCGATTGCTGGGGCGGAACTTCGGCCACATTCAAAGAAAATGCTGACCTGTTTAGTAAAGTCTATTTCCCCCGCATTATAATTCCGGTTTCTGTTATATGCACACATTTTCTTCGTTTTCTTTTGCAGTTGTTATTTTTATTATGTATGGTCGGCTTCTATGTGTTTTTTAAAGATTTTAAAATTATTTGGAATCTTTGGCTGCTGCTATTACCTGTTTGTATTTTATGTGTTGGCCTTATCGGGCTAGGCATGGGGTTGATATTCTCCGTGCTCACGGCAAAGTACCGCGATATCAGTAACCTGGTAAGTTTGGGCGTGAGGTTACTGATGTTTTTAACCCCAGTTATTTATCCATTGTCATCCATTTCATCAAAGTGGCGATTTTTAGTTGAGATTAATCCACTCACATCCTTGTTTGAGATATTTAAAAAGGGCTTGCTTGGCGAGGGGACAGTTCAACCAGGAATGTTTATGTACAGTCTTTTGTTTACAATTTTTATTGCTTTCGGAGGACTGATGATTTTTAATAAACAAGGCGATAAACTTATCGATGTAGTATGATGCAAGCTGAATCAAATGTGGTAATAGAGGTTGATCATTTGTCCAAGCTATACAAACTTGGCACAATTGGAACCGGTTCACTTCGCCAGGATCTGCAATATTGGTGGACCAAATCTGTGCTGAAGAAACCAAATCCTTTTTTTGATTTGGGCCAAAATGAATCCTCTTCCGATCACAAAGATTTTATATGGGCTCTCAAAGACGTCAATTTTACAGTAAATAAAGGCGAAGCATTAGGCATTATCGGTAGTAATGGCTCCGGCAAATCCACATTGCTCAAGATTATATCCCGGATTGTGCGGCCCACAAGCGGTTCGGTAAAAGGTAATGGTAAGCTAAGCAGTTTATTGGAAGTAGGAACGGGATTTCACCAGGAGCTTACCGGCCGGGAAAATATCTATATAAGTGGTTATACGCTTGGAATGAAAAAGGAAGAAATACGCCGCAAATTCAGTGAGATTGTCGCATTTTCGGGCATTGAAAAATTTATTGATACACCGGTAAAAAGGTATTCTTCCGGAATGTATGTAAGGCTTGCTTTCGCGGTTGCGGCACACCTTGAACCCGATATTCTAATTGTTGACGAAGTGCT
>JBBSBD010000554.1:0-2596 GCA_038251675.1 Chitinophagales bacterium
CTTGAAACAACACAAATTAGACCACAATTTATCCTATATTGAAATGGGGATGAAGCAGGGAATGAATGTCTTTTAACGAAGTCCAAAGTAAAAGCCACAAATTATTAAAATAACATGTGGCTTTAAGTTGTCCCACGAGGACAACCTTACACTTGACGTATCTTTCATTAATTTTATTTATCATTACTCTGAAATGCATGCTGACATTGATTCTCGTTACAAATTAAAAAAAGTGCGATTAATTTAAATTAAAAAAAAGTGTCAATCACAGTGTCAATCAACTATTGATTTTTTTTGTAATTTTATTCACGTAAATCATAACGATGTGAAGATAAAATTTTATTTATTACGAAAAGAAACTAAGGCTACAACTTGGGTACTTTGTTCCGTTAGTTTTAATAAAAACCGAATCCGGTTCTGCATCAATGAAAGCCTCAATCCTAAGTATTGGAATTTCAAAACTTGTCGTGCGAGAAATACTCCGGCGTTTTCTGAGTCGATGTCATTTAACTATAGACTTGATGCTGTCTCAACAAAAATTAATAAACATTATTTAGATTGTTTTAATAAGGATAACAGAGCTCCCTCCAAGCCATCAATTGAAAAATTTATAAGAAATGAAATTCTGCATGAATCTAAAAAGTATTCCCTTTATGATTTCTATCAGGAATTTATTAATAACACAGTTGCAGGTAACAGGATAAATTCGAAGGGCAAAGTCATCAGGCCGGAAGCTGCTAAGTATTACAAAAGAGCACTGAAAATCCTGAAAGAATATAAAAGTCATTTAGATTTTGAGGATATCACTTTGGAATTTTATAAAGACTTTGTAGCTCATTTAAATAACAAAGGTTTCTCTATAAACACAGTAGGAGATAATATAAAAAAATTAAAAGCAGTAATGGCTGCTGCATTAGAATTAGGCTACCACAATAACATTGCTTTCAAAGGAAAATATTTTACCAAGCCCGCTGAAGAAGCAGATAATATTTATTTGTCTCTTCCCGAACTGCAGCAGATTCAGCAAGTAGATTTATCGAACAGAATTCCTTTGGACAATGTAAGAGATCTGTTTTTAATTGGTTGCTACACCGGTTTGCGCTTTTCAGATTTTTCCAGGCTTGCACCAAAAAACATTGCCGATGGTTATATCATTGTTCAACAATCAAAAACGGATGAAAGCGTTATGATACCAGTTCATAAAGTAGTAAAAGATATTCTCAAGAAACATAATGGATTGCCACCAGCTATTTCCAATCAAAAATTTAATTCATATCTTAAAGAGATTTGTAAAAGCCTTCCTGGCTTTGAGGATATCGTACCCAAAGTGATAACAAAAGCCGGAAAGAAAGTCACATTGAATTTAAAAAAATGGGAGATGATATCAAGCCACACAGCAAGGCGTTCTTTCGCCACAAATGAATATTTAAACGGAACACCTTCCATTACAATCATGGCAATAACCGGACATAAAACGGAGAAAGCTTTTTTAAAATACATAAAAGTTACGCCAAAAGAACACGCAGAAAAAATGAAGCATTTATGGGATACGAGAGAGTCTAAATTATTAGCGATTTAACTCGCATTCCTAGATGGTAATCTTAACTGTTGAATTGATATCTTGATATATTTGTATCCCATTTACAGCTCAAGTCTCTTCTTTAATTTGAACTACTGTTAGTCTCAAGGTCTCTGGTTCAAGTCAGAAGGAAGCCTGATAACCATATTGTAGATGAGGTTTCTTGAATTAAAAATTTAGCGGTGGTTATAGTCATTTCGTACTACAATCATCACACAAGAAATACAGTTCCCTTTATTTGTTTCTGCCGGTTATTTATAGTATCTGTGATTACATGTTATCGAACCCTGATGCTTTTGTTGATTTTGCATTGAGTATTTGCCAGAATGCCGATAGAATATGGGATTCTGCTGACTTTAGATTAAAGATCAAATTACAAAAAGTACTGTTCCCTGAAGGCTTTGCTTATGATATTGATAAACACGAATATCGAACTCAAAATCTAAATATTATTTTTACTTCAATAAACTGGTTATCAACTACTACAAAAGAAAAAGAAACAAACGCAAGTGGGAAAAATGTAAATAGGTCCGCTTTGGTAGCCCCTATCGAACAAATGTGGAACTTCTTTATTGAAGATTTTATGTATACAAGAATCTCTGCGTTATAAATCGAATAGTAACAATTGGTTATCATTTTGTTCTTTGAAATATTGTAGTTGAGTATCCTGAAATAGGTGATTTATGGGCATTTTTTCAAATAGAGAGATGCTTAAAATCTGTAAAATTTCGTAGAGGGTTATCATTGTAAGTAACCATAATCTTCCACTCGCTAAAAATTACATTTTCATCTTCATTAATAGCTTGATTTAAAAGATTACTTTCAACGCTTTTTACTTTTTGCAAAGTACTTCGTTCTGTGTCAATACAATCACTTTGGATATTACGCATCATAGTTTACCACTTATTTCAGAGCAAAGTTTACCAGTGTTTCAGTCTATAGTTTACCAGTTGGTATTTATTTGGATAAATTATTTCAGTCCAAAGTTTACCATCTGCAGATAAACATATCCTGACA
>JBBSBD010000555.1:0-2573 GCA_038251675.1 Chitinophagales bacterium
AATTGCTATAGGTGAACCCGACTTAACCAGGGTAAAGAGAATAGTTGGTCTGTACGATAAACTATTATTAATGGCTAATCATATACAGCTTGGACTTAATGAGTTGTATAACGGCTATGAGACGGTAAATCTGGACTTTGTTTTTGAGCTAATCGAATCTAAAACCCCGGAGGAAACGATAATCAGAAGGTATATAGAATTTAAAAAAATATCTATTCCCGGTCTTGATAACGAAAAACTTATAAAGTCAGAGCTTATCGACATTAACCGAAAATTCGTAGATCAACTATTGGTGGATTTAAAAGACTTCAAAAAAATTGTGAACGAACTTGCCATAGATGGCTGTACGTTTCCTATCCGTGAAATGTATAATAAGGAAGATGCTGAGGGTTTGTTTATGCTTCCTGAATCGTTTGAGAATGATGTTATTGAAGCTCTTCAGATTTATGTTACTAATGAAGCAGAACTTCAGATTTTACAGGCAATGCAAAAAATGTCTGATGCATTAAATGATTTAGTTGAATTAAAAATACTCCCTAAAGACAGAAGATGCTTAGACTTAAAAATCTTCTTAATTAATTGCTTTGATATTCGCACTGGGGATCCAAGACCGGTGAAAGTCAGCCAGAAATTATTTAACAATCAAAGGTTGAGACATATTTTCGGGAGCAATCGACCGGCACTAATTTCATTTGATAAAACGAAAATGCTTTCGTGATATAAAAAAATTGGCTTTAACCTGAATTAAACGTTCAACTGAAAGTCAAAAAAGGCCGGGGGCGGTTAGTTCCATTCCCGTCTCTGGCTTTTAAAATATAACAGGGGTTTTTAGAGTTTCTCCTGTTCATTGTTGGTGTTCTTATGATCGGTTTGTGGGAACTTCACGGTCATAAGACACCAACTTTTATTAAATAAAAATTTGGATTGACTAATGTACTTTTTACATATAACAGCAAAGTGTTAATTAGTAAGGGATTATGAAATTGATAAAGATTACATTTTCCCCATTAATGGGGAAAACTATCCCCTAAATCAGCCTATTTTGCCCCAAATAGGTCGACCAGAAGAAATATTTATTGGATTGTATCAGATGTTTGTGAAATATTCACAACGTGATCCGGTGCCGGTTCCTTTTCTTTTGGCTTCATTGCCTGACTGTATTTATCCAGGGCTTTAATAGTTACACTCATATCTTCTTTTGTATAGTGGTTTGAAACAACCTCTTTTGTGTCTCCTATAATCTGAGCGCGAACATCTAAAGGAACATCCAGTATAAACAAGGCATTTGAACAGGTATGCCGGGCCGAATGGAAGGTAATCCGCTTTTCAATCTTAGCTACTTTCATTATCTCTTTTAGCTTCCGGTTTGTATCCTGGTTAACATGAACTTTAAATATTCGTTGTTGCTCAAACTCCTGTTCCGGGATCAGCTCTTTAGCCTGGTCAATTAGCGGAATGATAGTAGGCTTTTTGGTTTTATGCTGCACAAAATCCAGGAACATGGTTTCATTCCGTTTTTTCAGGTTAACAAAGCGCAAATCATAAACATCTCTGTATCTCAAAGCAGTGTAGCAGGCAAAAAGAAAATACCTTAACACATTCTGAAGGTTTGCCGGCAAAGTTTTATCCTGGTACATCTTATCCAGGTTAATTAATTCATCAACTGTTAAGTGTCCGTAATTGCCTTTTAACCGGTTTATCTGAAGGTTTTTAAATGGATGTTCCTTTAGTTTTCCTTCTTTGTATGCCTGGTTACATATCCGTTTAACAAATTCTAATCCTTTATTCCATGTGATAGGAGTGTTTTTCAGTGTCCGGATCATGTAATCTTTATACTCCAGGATAAAAGTTTCATTCACTTCACTGAAGGTTAAAACTGGCCGGAACCTTTTAAGTTTAGATATTCCTTTCCTGTAGAAGTCTAAAGTATCCGGCGAAAGCTCACTATCTCTTTTCAGGATCAAATATTCAATATATTCATAGAAACCCTTCGATCCATAGTTATCATTCATGTAGTCCTCTGAAAACGCTTCTATTGTCAAATATTTATCATTCATAGCATAGTTATGAATAATAATGTTTGCTTTAGTTTCGGCTTTCTGGATAATTTGGTTTCTGAAGAAATGTAAAGGATCTGATTTTTTAACACGGTGATTCACCACGTCAAAGTCATCTTCATTTACATCAAATTTCAAAGGAAATAGTTTTGGGGTCTTCCCGGAATTTATACGCAAACATACTGAATACCGACCATTCTTTTTCAAATAGTCTTTGCGCAATATTATCTTAAAGTAAAGCGTGTTCATGTGACAAAATGTTTTAATTCTGGTTAGGAATTGGTTAGCATTTTGCCAAAAACTTGAAAGAACCGGGTTTTAACTGTTATCTCACTATCAGTTAAAGTACTGATAATGTGAAGGATTAGAATATAGGATTTTAATCCTTACACATTATTTGAGGTTTCGAGCGGATTCGAACCGCTGTAGACGGTTTTGCAGACCGCTGCCTAACCACTCGGCCACGAAACCGTGTTTTGGCGGTGCAAAGGTAAGTAATTAACATTTTATCAACAA
>JBBSBD010000556.1:0-2568 GCA_038251675.1 Chitinophagales bacterium
CTGTCTCAGACTTAATACGTAATTTTTTTATCAACCTTGTAATTACAAGCCTCAGATCTGAGGCTAATTGATGAGTAGATGGATCGCCTGCCATATTATAAAGTTAAACTTGTAAGTTTACCTTACAAATTTACAAATAAAATATGAATCAACAAAAGAAGGTTATGACTTGTGTGCTGGTAAGGTTATTTTAAGTTTTGGAATTTTATTTTTTCAATAGTTGTTCTACAGCTCTTTCGCCTCCTTCATTTTTAGGATTTATCTCAAGCGATTTCCTGTACATAAAAATTGCCTCTTTATTTTTACCAACATTTGCCAAAGCTTCGCCATAACTATCGTAAGTATTAAAGCTACCAGGGAACAATAGAATATTTTGTTTTAAAATCTCTAATGCAAATTTCTTGTGATCAGCGAACGAAGCCGCATACAACGTTTGCAAGCCCAGTTCATTCATATCATCTTCGCTGAGGTAATAATGTAAAGTGTCTGCTTTCAATTCAATCAATTTACAAAAAGCAGCGTCGGTCCCTTGTTCTTGAAGGGTAAGGTTATATCCCCGGACCAGCGATTGTTTAAAGCTGGTTAATGGTTTATCATTTATAATGTTCATTGCATTTGCGCCAAATTTGTAGAGCCCTTTATCAAATGTGTTATCAAAAGCTATAACGGTTTGCCTTTTAGTAATATTCCTGAAGAAAATACTAAGGCCCCCTGGCACACCTCCACTGTGCCACACAATTTTCCCCATAGTTTCATCTTTCGCTATGAACCAACCCAATCCATACGACGATTCGATGGTACTATTTTCAGCATTTACATTTTGTCCGTTATTCAATTTGGATGGCGTAAAAGCTTCGGCTAATGTCGCAGGTTTTAAAAGTTTACCCGAATAAAGTGCCCCATCAAACTTAAGCATATCGCCTGTTGTAGTCATAATATTTCCCTGCCCCACGAAGCCGCTTGCGTTATAGGACCGCCAATGATTTCTCTTTATACTATCGGCTCGTTGCATTTCTGTAGAAAATAACCAGGGGTATTCATAATTAATAGTTCTGTTCGTGCCCGCTGCTCTTTGGGGATCAGATTGAAAATAAGTCCTGCTCATTTTTGCGGGAGTGAAAATAAATTTCTGCATATAGTTCTGGAAAGTCATTCCGGATATTTTTTCTACAAGTAATGCAAGCAAACAAAAATTGGTATTAACATATTCCCATTTATCTCCGGGTTTAAAATGTAGCGGCTCCTTCCAAATTTTCAAGGATGGCAAAATATCATGGACATTAAAAATTTTGCCTGGGTATTTCTCCATCTGCTCCTGATATAAATCATAATCTGGCAAGCCCGAAGTATGCGAAAGCAAATGCCGGCTGGTTATTTCAGGGAAGGGAAATTCGGGAAAATATTTTACCAAATGATCATCTAACTCTAATTTTCCTTTTTCTTTTAGTTGCAGAATGGCTATTGACGTAAGTGTTTTCGAGATAGAGCCTAAAGTAAATTCTGAACTGTCATTATTGGGAGTTTTATTTTCAAGATTCGCATACCCAAAAGATTTTTTATAAACCATGTTGCCATTTTCAGCAACTAATACATTTCCGTTGAATTCTTTATTCTGGTAAAGGGAATTAAAGAAGCTATCTAAACTTTGTGGAATATTTTGTGCAAATGATTGCGGGCTGCAAATAAACAGTAACACGAAAAAGAGCAGCAGGTGCGTGTTTTTCCTTTTGAAGCTTACAGGCTTTTTTGATAACGGGAATCGAAGCATAGATTGATCTAATTTTTTGTAAGGTAGGAATACCGGATAGTAGAAAATAGAATGAATTTTGCCTTTACATCTAAATGCCCCGTAGCTTTTTATACTGTTTTGGCAACAAACCTGTCAATTGTTTAAATGTCCTGGTAAAATGGCTTTGGTCAGCGAAGTTGCAGGAATAAGCCACTTCAGTAAGTGATGATGAATTTGTTTTGATGATCGCTAAAGATTTCTCTACTTTCAATTTCCGCATGTATTCGCCAAATGTGCACGAAAAATATCTGCGAAAATGTTTAGAAATTGTTGTGGGATTTACACTGGCCGCAACAGCCAAATCCTCAAGTGTCAATTTTTCATTCCATCTTTCTTTCATTAATTCATAAATAATTTTGGGCCATGTAGGCTGCACTTTATTATATGCTAATTTTCCCGCGTTGCTGATTAAATCGAGAAATAGGATATTAATAGATGCCGCAGAAAAATCATCATTTGCCAGTAGTTCCTTATAAATCTTAATCATTAAAAATTTACCATCAGGGTTTTGAGTAATTGCGTTGTTAATTGTTGCTTCAGCAATTGAATGCTTTTTTAGAAAGTCATTGTCTATTTCAAGATTAATATTTTTAGAAGGGAAAAATTTTTGAATGTTCTGATGTGCCTCGCCTGCGTGGTAAAACATAATATCTCCTGGTATTCTTTCATATTCGTTGTGTACCCGCTTTTCGAAGCTGCCTCCCTGCATAACAAAACTTATATGCAGATTGTCATGACAATGCATTTGACTGGTAAACGCTTCTTTAGGATAAGTAGTA
>JBBSBD010000557.1:0-2560 GCA_038251675.1 Chitinophagales bacterium
GTGCATAAAGAATGAAAACAAAACATGCAGTATCCGTTTTCAATAATATGTAATTAAAAAGTGCTTTTGAATTGTTTTAAAATAATATTATAAATTACAAAAGGATTAGCAAATATCATTTTGTTACAAATTTTTATAATGTCAGTGTATAACCATAGAAAACAGGCAGGGGCTGTCCCTCTCATTACTGCCCGGTCAAAAAAAAAACTTACGTTCTTCTTATAGCATTGTATTGTTTTATGGCCTCCGGCGTTTTTGCGCAGCAACAAAGAATGGCGGATAGTCTTGCCCGTATTTATAAAATGGATACCGCGACTGGTACCGCCAGCCTGGACTTACTTTTAAACTTATCTTTTAACGAAATAGCCAACTATCAGCAGGCAGTAAGCTATGCAGAAGAACTAATACGCCGCTCCAAAAAGGCAGGTAATGACCAATACCTAAGCGCCGGGTACTCTTTGAAGGGAACAAAAGAAAGAGTGCTGGGCAACCTCGATGCTGCGCTGGATGCGTTCTTTAAGAGTGCTGAAATATGCAAAAGATCCCACCGTGTCACCAGCGAGGCAAATGCTTATGGAGAAGTTGGAAATATTTACTCTGTTGGCAAAAATCACCCAACGGCAATGATCTATTATAATAAGGCTATTGCTACCCTACGGCAGTCCAATGATTCAATCAGTATTGCTTCTGCCTTGTCTAATGCCGGTGATGAATTTGTACGCATAAAAAATTATGACTCCGCTCTTTTATTTTTCAACGAGTCAAAAGTAATTTTTGATAAAGTAAATTACCTGAGTGGCAAAGGTTACAGCCTGGGTAATATTGGTATGGTTTACGCCAATATTGGAAAAAATAACCTTGCTGAGAAAAACATAAATGAAGCTATCGTCCTTTTCGAGCAGGCAGAAGATTATTATCCTATTTGCGACTATCTGCTGCCCATGGCGGATGTGTACTCCAATAAAGGAGATAATAAAACAGCTCTCAATTATTCATTGAAGAGCCTGGATATTGCAAAGCGATATGGGCTGATTGAGCAGATTGCTAATGCCAATCTGAAGCTATCCGAATTATATGAAAGTTCCGGCGACATGGGGCAGTCTCTAAAATATTACAAAGATCATATTATATACCGCGACAGTATTAATAATAATAAGACAGACCTGCGAATGGCTGATTTGCGCTACAACTTCGATATGTCCCAAAAGCAAATAGAGTTGAATACGGTGAACGAAAAACGGTTAAGGCAAAGGGTTTTCCTGATCACATCGTTAATGGTATTGGCTGTTATTTTAGCGCTCTTAATTATTTTGTTCAGAAACAACCGCCAAAAACAAAAAGCCTATACACTGTTAAGTAAGGAAAAGGCGGTGACTGAAGATCAACGGAACCAGACAAACCAGGCCCTGGAAAAATTACAGCAGGCGCAGGCACACCTTATTCAAACAGAAAAAATGGCATCTCTGGGTGAACTAACGGCCGGCATTGCCCACGAAATACAAAACCCGCTCAACTTTGTAAATAATTTTTCTGAAGTGAATACGGAACTCCTGGAGGAGTTGCAGGAAGAATTAAAAAACGGCAATGTGAATGCGGCTTTGTCTATTTCAGATGGTATCCGGCAAAACGAGCAAAAAATAAATCATCACGGTAAGCGTGCAGATGCAATTGTAAAGGGTATGATGCAGCATTCACAAACGGGATCGGGGCAAAAAGATGCGACAAACGTAAATGCCCTAGCGGGTGAATATTTAAAATTAAGCTATCACGGCCTGAGGGCAAAAGACAAAAGTTTTAATGCAACCATGGAAACTGATTTTGACGAAACACTGCCAAAAATTAATATCATTCCGCAAGATGTCGGCAGGCTGTTATTGAACTTATATAACAATGCATTTTATGCCGTCACGGAAAAGGCAAAGATGGAACCGAATACTCTTTATAAGCCAACGGTGTGGGTTAGCACCCGCAAAAAAGATAATAGCGTGGAGATATTTGTGCGGGACAACGGAACAGGCATACCTCAAGAAATAAGGGATAAAATATTTAACCCGTTTTTTACGACCAAGCCTACCGGCCTTGGTACCGGGCTGGGCCTGTCGCTCAGCTACGATATTATTAAAAGCCACGGAGGAACGATCAGCGTGGACAGTAAGGAAGGTGAATTTACTGAGTTTACAATTCAACTTCCCTATCTCTGATCCAAAGAATAAAGGAATGGGATACGGTTATGGTAGAGACGCGATGCATCGCGTCTCTACCCATCCAATTTCATCAATTAAAAAATTTATCATCCTTCCAATTTTGGGGATTGGTTGCAATGTAATTCGAAATACGAATGAATTCATTGTGGTCGCGGATGATATGGTCATGAAATCTATCCTGCCAGCCGAATTTAATGTTTAATTTTTGGGATGCTGTTGTTACCGCAGATTTAAAACCACGCATGATTGAACCTAAATTTTTTGATTGTGGGCCGAATTTGTTGGCGGGGATTGTATCTGTAGAGACGCGATGCATCGCGTCTCTACGACGATTAAATTCATTTTCCCCAATCATA
>JBBSBD010000558.1:0-2542 GCA_038251675.1 Chitinophagales bacterium
GTCGTGAGTGATTTTACTTTTCTGATGGGAGTAACTCCCACATCAATTATCAAGAAATATTTCTGAAAGGTAATTTAGTAGCCATACGGATATATAGGGAAATGGAGTTGCCTATATAAACACGTTAGCGCCAATGCCTTTTAGAAAAAGAGTAGTTTTACCACCAAGGACTCGTTGGACAGATAAACAAAAACATAACGGTTGACAGTAAAGTGATTATTTCGGGACTTCATATTAAGAGCGGGATAACAACAATAAAGTTTTCTCCCAACGCACACTACGCGCAAAGCAAGAGTGGGGCAGTAGCTACCATCGCTGACACCTACGCGCACGCTACTGCCACACACTTGCTTCCCCTTTCTCTGAATGTAATAAGACAATTATAACTAAAATCTTACACGAGTGATCTTTCTTATTATTTAACGCCTTAAAAGTCCGTTTAGCAACATTTTCGCAAGTAAAAAATCTCTGTATGACTTTTGAAGAACGAGTACGTTTAATAAAGAAACTTGACTATCTGATAAAGAGGAAATTTAAAGGGAGTTCTGTAGATTATGCAAATAAAATGCAAATTTCGAGATCTGCCTACTTTAGACTATTGGATTACGTAAAGACTGAATTTGATTCTCCGATATGCTACAATAAGACCAGTAGTTACTATGAATACTACAAAAATGGGATTATGTTTTTTGGATTTCTTCCAGTGGAGTTTTTAACTGAAGATGCCCTGAAAAAGATACAAGGAGGCGCAATACCTTACGTAGAAAATAGATAAGCACTAAAAAAAAATCAGAGTTTCAATTGGTGGGACTGATAAAGCATATCATTGTACTAAGGTTTCGAACCGAAACTGAAATTTATTCAAAAACCTAAAATCCAATTTTTATGAAAAGACTTAGTATTCAAAGAATGGAAAGCATTCAGGGTGGAGCTGTCTCTCCGTGCGCATGGATGGCCATATCCTTCGGCTTGACCGTTGTAGCTACCTTCGCAGGACCAGCAGGCATATTGGTCGGTGCTGGATGGTTCTATCGAGGAGTAACTGCTGCTGGTGACTGTGAGAGATCAATGAGGTAAGGAGTAAGTGTTTAACATTTTAAATCTTAACAAATCATGAGTACATCCTTTAAAAAACTCTGTATAGAGAAAACAGAAATCATTTCAGGCGGCATTAGCAAAGACTGTTTGGCATGTTTTCTCGTTAAAATAGTTCCCAATAAACTAAACGAAAAAAAATGAAAATGAAATATTCATCAATGATAGTAATGATAAGTCTTATCCTTACTTTATCGTGTGACAATTTAAATGAGTTCGACTCCATTGACCCTGTCGAATTATCAAAGTCCATTGGCGGAATCTATCTATCAAACCATCTAAAAATTGAGTCAACTGAAAATCAGGAGATATTGATTCTTCAGGAATCCTTGGTTAAATCTCAAATTTACCAGACAGCATATATTTTACAGACCGAAGACATGGATATAGTAATCCCAAAGTCCACGTCTCATCAATCAATATTATTCAACAAAAGTATTCTGTTAAAATCCGATAAAAAATGGACATTTATAGGAGTAGATATTGAAGAGAATACTATTCTTCTAAAAAGGATTGAAGATAAGCTAGGGAAACAAAATATATCTTCCCACTTAGGCTATGGGTTCTCTCAAATAAAAGGCGAATGGGGAATGGAAACAAGAAACGAGCAAGCAAGCGCTTTTGATTACCTTGGGAAGTTCAATAAGGCAAATAGCTCAGCAAAACTGCCAGGAGGTGGCGGTGGCGCATCATGTACATCAGGTGGACCAGGTGCAACTTCTTGCTCAATTGGCGATACTATCGGACCAATTGGCACTTCTTGTTCCGTTACATGTTCAGATGGATATTATGCTTGCTGCAAAACAAGTAATACAACCTGCAAATGCGTCAAGAATGATGCTGATTAATTAGATTAAAGTTCAAAAATAACGAGAGAACTTTTACTTCATTCCGAGTGGCTTTCATTTTAATATTTAAAAATAAATTATGAACATTTCAGCCCAAATAATAGGAGGATTTTTAATATACGTATTAGCTACGTCAAGTATTTTTCTAATACTAAGGCCTTTAATGCTTTGGTATTGGAAAATTAATGTAATTGTAAAAATTATGGAGGAGCAAAAGGAGATTTTAAGAGAACAGAAGAATTTACTTGAGAAAATTTATTCAAAAAAAGACCCTTAGTTCTTGTTGGTCGCTGACCAACGAGCCTCACTAAATTTCAAGTATTGTCTCCGTTAGGAATGATCCGATTTTAAAAGCCATCGCCCACGAAAGACAAATTTTGAAATTTGCTATCTTGTACTATCAAATCACAAACTACACTAGATGAATCCTTCTAAACCACCCTTTGTCTCACAGGTGTAAATCAAGAGTGGTATATTCAACGCACCCTAACAAGGATAATTAGAAATGTATATGACCACTATTAAAGAACATTGTTGTGGAGCCGATAAGTTGTTTAATGCGAAGACTACAAAAAAACAATAAAAAAGCTATTTGAAAA
>JBBSBD010000559.1:0-2541 GCA_038251675.1 Chitinophagales bacterium
CTCAAATCGTTAGTTACAATAAAGCTTTTATATTCCCATTCTAAAACTTTTCCGTCGTCTTCATCATACACTGTTCCGATACATTCAAATCCATTTTTTTTAAGAACTTTAACCGATGCGTAATTGTCTTCTACAGTTCGTACCAAACCTTATGTTTTGCGATTGGTCTATGTCGATTGGTATTAGTTGTATTGCCATCGTTTGTGCCACTTTAAACGACTTTAATTTGCGTAGGGATTGAATGATATTATTCCGGTCTCTCTATTCTAAATTTATAGATAAATGTTGATGATCAGAACTAAATTTCAACAATGGACTTGTAAGAAAAAATGAGCCATAATTGAAACGTTACTTTTTGCCAAGCTCTTTTGCCTGGTTACAAAATGCATAAAATGCAGGCTTTGGTGAATAATCATCTTTTAAAATCCTGAATTGATAAAACCGCTTATCATTGATACTTCCAGTATCTCTAAGAATAAATAATTCGTATTGCATAATGTTCAATTCATCTTTTACGCTGTGCCGTGTCCTGGTGATTTTCTTACTGTATACAAGCCATTCTCCGGGGATTACTATCAAAGTTTATAGAATCTTTTTCTAAGGCTTTGAATCAAAAACAGCAGCCTATATAAACAAGCTTATTTTTGCATTCATGAAAAATAAAAATTACGATATTAAAAATATTCTTTCCAGGCTGCAGATTGATGAACTTAATGAAATGCAGTTGGCCTCTCTGGACGCCAATGAAAAAAGCGCAGATGTTATTTTGCTTTCTGCAACAGGTTCCGGTAAGACACTCGCATTTTTATTGCCGATAGTTCAATGGCTTGACCCTGGGAACAAAAATACACAAGGACTAATCGTGGTTCCCTCAAGAGAACTTGCCATACAAATAGAACAAGTTTTTAGAAGCATGGGCACAGGATACAAGGTTACGAGTTGCTACGGCGGCCACAAAAGAGAGACCGAGGAAAATAACCTGGTACAACCTCCGGCACTAATCATTGGTACGCCCGGAAGACTTGGTGATCATATTCGAAGAGGCAATATTACTGTTGATGCTATTAATTTTTTGGTGCTGGATGAATTTGATAAATCGCTCGAGCTCGGCTTCCTTGATGAAATGTCTTTCATTGTGGATTCATTAAAGCATTTGAAAAAAAGAATGCTTACATCGGCGACTGACGCTGTTGATATTCCTGCTTTCATTGGGTTGCAGAACCCCGAAAAATTAAATTTTTTGACGGATGAAGAAACAGAGGGGCTTGCCATTAAAACGGTTTATTCGGCAGATAAGGATAAGTCGGAAACATTATTTAAACTGATATGCTTCCTTGGCAACAGGTCTTCCATAATATTTTGTAACCACCGGGAAGCGGTGGAACGAACCAGTACGTTGCTAAGTCAAAAGGGAATAAATAATGAATTTTACCATGGTGGAATGGAACAACAGGAAAGGGATAGTGCCCTCGTTAAATTCAAAAATGGCACGACAAATGTATTGGTAACAACAGATCTCGCATCCCGCGGACTCGACATTCCCAACATCCGTTACATTATACATTACCACCTGCCGCATACCGAAGATGCTTTTACGCATCGTAATGGAAGAACAGCGAGAATGGATGCCAGCGGCACTGCCATTTTAATATTGCATGAAGATGAACAATTGCCTGGTTATATCCAGGGGGATGTAGAGCAAATAATACTTCCTGAAAACGATATCCTTCCTGAAAAGCCAAAATGGTCCACGCTTTTTATCGCAGCAGGAAAAAAAGATAAGGTGAATAAAGTGGACATCGTAGGATTTTTATCTCATAAAGCAGAACTTAAGAAAGAAGACATCGGGCTGATAGAGGTCAAGGATTTTTTCTCTTTTGTCGCTGTACGGAAAACGAAAATGGGGCATGCTCTTCAACTTATTAAGAACGAAAAGATCAAGAATAAAAAAGTGAAGATAGAGATTGCGAAATGAGTTCACGGAAAATGATACTCATTGCTAATCGCTGAGGCCTATAAATGAAATGTTTGCTTCATCGCCTTGAACATACCTGGTGTTGACCACTGGCCCGGAACAATCATCCTACGAATGGTATAAAGCGGTTCTGTAGAATCCCGTTTGCTGGATAATATAAATGCCATTTTATATCCGCGGCTTTTGAGTTCAGGTATTGCAGCCTGGTTCCATAGCCCAAACGGATAAGCGAAATATTTTACCGGCTTTCCAGTGATAGCTTCAAGTTGCCTGGTGGGTTTTACAAGTTGCGTGTCCCAATCGGCGCCCTGGTATTTGGTAACCATGTGATGATCCCATGTATGTGCTTCTACAACATTACCGCTGTCAGCAAGTTGCTTCAATTGTTCTTTGCTCATATAGCGGGGCCGGTTAATGGAAATCGTCATAATGAAATACACCCCTTTAAATCCATACTTCTTCATTTCAGTTTCTCCTATACTAAATTGCTCCTCATCGGTATCATCGAAAGTGAGCATAACAGGTTTTGCCGGCAGAGCAGCATCATGTACAAGATGCTCGTAAAG
>JBBSBD010000560.1:0-2526 GCA_038251675.1 Chitinophagales bacterium
CTAACTACTCTATACTCACTACTAATTTTATGAGACGCTACGATATTGATTGCGTAAGGGTAATAGCCATTGGGTTATTGCTGGTCTACCACATGGCAGTTGGCTTTCAGCCGTGGGGAATGATGATCGGATTTATTACCAACAGCGAGCCGTGGGAGTCTTTATGGATTCCCATGGCAATGCTGAATGTGTGGAGAATATCGCTTTTGTTTTTTGTGTCGGGCATGGGTGCCTACTTCGCGTTACAAAATAGAAACTGGAAGGAGCTGATCAAAGAGCGAGCGGGTCGGATATTAATTCCGTTTATCTTTGGAATGTTATGCATTGTACCGCTGCACATGTATCTCATGCAATTCCATTACGGATGGCCGACAAGCTATTCACCTAACCCCGGGCACCTTTGGTTTTTGGGTAATATCTTTTGTTATGTGCTTATTTTGTCTCCTGTTTTCTTTTACCTGAAAAAGAATGAAGACGGTAAACTGGTATTGATAATTAGAAAGCTATTCAGCACGCCACTTGGGCTATCGGTAGTCATCTTTGCA
Organism: Chitinophagales bacterium; assembly: GCA_038251675.1. GTDB lineage: Bacteria > Bacteroidota > Bacteroidia > Chitinophagales > Chitinophagaceae > Ginsengibacter. The sequence goes on from JBBSBD010000560.1 coordinate 546, forward strand.
TTTGTAGTTGAAGCATTTCTTATAAATCCAACTCCCTACGAACTGTATGCAATGACCTGGCACGGATTCTTCCTAGGGCTCCTTGCTTTCTTCTTTGGCTTTTGTTTTGTCTTAAGTGGCTCTTCATTTTGGAATATGCTGTTAAAATGGCGTTGGTTGTTTTTCTTAGTCGCAGCAGCCCTCTTTACTTATCGTTTAACACAGTTTCAAATGCGTGTGCCATCGTATCAAATAGCCATTGAGTCTAACTTTTGGATATTTTCTGTTTTCGCATTTGCTCATCGATACCTGAATCGCCCGAGCGAAGTATTAAACTATTTAAGCGAAGCGGCTTATCCTATTTACATTATACACATGGTGTTTCTATACATAGGTTCATTACTATTATTTCCATTGGACATTGCAGTTCCACTGAAATTCTTTTTGGCAGTAGCATTTACCAGTATAGGTTGTTTAGTGTTCTATGAATTCTTCATTAGAGGAATAAATGTGATCAGGCCTTTTTTCGGGTTAAAGAAATTAAAAACATGAGCCGAGATATTATCAGGAGGCAACTTACGCTATTCATTCATTATCAAAATGAGATCATTGAGAAAATAAGGTCAGAGTTTAATCCAACTCAGTTTAATTTGATTGCTGCCCATGTCACTTTGTGTAGGGAAGATGAGCTTGATCCAATTGAAAGAGTTATTGAAAACATCGAGTCAATCTATATAAGCAAACCCATCAAAATAGAATTTGATGCTGTTGAAAAATTCTATAATGGACAGGGTGTTCGCATCCCTGCAAAGGAAAATAGTATTGAGTTTGATGAACTAAAAAAAATTTGTTTTAAAGGGTTGATTGATTTCCCGACAAAGCACCATCCGCATGTTACGCTGATCCACCCACGAAACGCTACTCGCACAGATAGTATCCTTGAACAAATAAGGGAGTTTACCTTACCCACTGAATTATATTTTGATGAAATGGCTTTGATTGAACAAAGGAACGGAGGGGTATGGAATGTTATTAGGCGTATCCATTTAAACGATCAAAAAAAAAGATAAAACTCAACAGCACCACCCTTCGGGATGTAGATTGTTAACGGAACTCCTACCGACAAGTCTCACTAACGCATCAATCAACATCGTTACTTTTTGCGATGTCTCTCCATCCGTTATTTTTTCCTCTTTATTAATTTTGGTTTTTATGTAAGAGATAAGAAGCTGTGTTTCTTCAGGAATATTGGACTCAATTACTTTTAATGTTTCGAGTAATGATGCATTGCCTCTCATGAAGGCGTGGATTTCTTATCTCGTCATCAAAACCTTATCGAGCTTCAATATAAGAAATCCTTTTACAGCCGAAGTGGCCAGTAGCATGGAAAACATAAGCTATTTCTCAATCGGAATTTGGATCGTTACCCTTATCTGCAATGCACAAACGCGTTGGTTGATGAAACGGACAGGAGAGCTATTTGGAAGCATACTTTCACTTGAATTCATATTTGTGACGGGCCTGGTATTCATCATTGCGCAAGTATTTGGGAGAGGCGTGGAAATTCAATCTGAAAACGACCTAACTGTTTAAGCCATGCCGATTGTTGTAAACTTAGATGTGATGATGGCCAAACGAAAAATGTCATTGAATGAACTTTCAAACAAAGTAGATTTAACCTTAGCCAACCTTTCGATACTAAAAACCGGGAAAGCAAAAGCGATCAGGTTCAGTACTGATGGATCTTCTGGCCATATTGGAGGAGCAGTTAACTCAACCTATCGAACCGTGAGCTTGCTGTTAATAGCGGCCAGGATTGACTTTTAGACATTGGCAAATGAATTTCAATCTAGCCCTGATCAAATTTTAAAACTTGACAGCGGCCAAGGCACAAGGTATTAGCTGGTGTGCAGTTTCCTCTACATTACAAGCAGATTCTACACAGCCGCATCGGAGACCACCATCGTTAAAGCCAAACGACTATTGATAACATATTGCACTA
>JBBSBD010000561.1:0-2517 GCA_038251675.1 Chitinophagales bacterium
TTAAAATGCCACGGCAATACGAGATAATAATCGGGGTTCATGGCCCGGCTTTCGGCTTCACTTATTATGGGGATGTTGGTGCCAAGCGTTTGTGCACCATATTTATCAGGGTTCCTTTCTGCTGCGTAGTCAATGAGAGAATTATCGAGATGGCACCATTGCAATATGGTATTTCCTTTGGTAGATGCTCCGTAGATATGGATAACTTTTCCCTGTCTTTTAAGATTTGAAATAGATTCGTGCAATTCATCTCTCAATATCTCTACCCTTCTTTGAAAAGCGGTGTAAGGCTTATCGGTATCGAGCTCCATGTCAAACTCATCCTGGCGTACGCGATCAATCAGTTCATAATTTTCCTTATTATCAAAACCTGAGTTCTCGCTGTGGGTTGCATAGCAACGAATGCTTCCCCCGTTAATATTATTAAATGCTACCTTAAAAATTTTCATGCCTGCCATCGAAAGAATTTTCTCCAAAACAGCAAGACTGTAAAATTCCAAATGCTCGTGGCAAAGCGTATCGTAGCTATTCATCTTAAGCATGCCTGGCATATAGCTCATTTCAAAAACCCAGATGCCTTTTGGTGCCAGGAATCTTTTAATACCATTCACAAATTGAACAGGACTTTCCAGGTCGTAAAACATGGCAATAGAGGTGATGATATCAAGTCTCTTTCCTTCCAGTATTTTAAACAATTCTTCCGAAGGAAATATATCTTGCACAACCGTCGCATCTTTTACTTCCTGCGCCACATCGCTTGGGTCGCATCCATACTTAATGAATACCGGTGGATAATAGCCCAGCAAGGTTCCGTCATTACAACCTATATCCAAAACCAGGGCATGTTTTTTCTTTATAATTTCTGTTACAGACTGTACGATTTCTTTGAGGTGGTTTCTCATAGTATCGTTGGTGCCAGAGCGATACCAGTAAGCATCATATAAAATTTCCGGCGGTACTGAATGAAGCATCTGCAATAATCCACAAGAGTTCTCATCTTCCTCGGGGTTACACCTTACAAGCGTGAGATCAATTTTACGGGTAGAAGGCATTTCTTTGCCAGGCTTAATAAATGAACCTTGTAAATATTGAGGACCGAGGTCGATAACTTTTTTTAAAGACGGAGACCCGCAAACACGGCAGGTGGTTCTTTTGCGAATATGCATTTTAGATTTCTTTACTTTTTTTGTTTGATCAATTCGCCTAATTGCACATTGATCGAATCGATACACTTATTTCTTTCGAGGTTGAGCAGGGCAAGTTTTTTCACTACAATATCTTTTTCGGCAGCCGGTACCTTTTCAAATTCATACACCTTTTCCTGCTCGTGCCACAGCCGGCAATTTACATCGGCAAGCTGGTAAAAAACCTCAGCGATGTTGCCGGTAATTTCCTTTACGTCATTGCCTTGTTTTTTAAAAACTTTATTTGCTTCAAACGTTAGTTTACTTGCAGGAATATTACCACTAATAGCATCCGCTAAATAAGTATCAATCTCTTCCTGCAAATCCTTTGCCTGCCTGTTAAGGCTTTCAAGCCTGCCTGCATCCTCAGTATGGTATTGTTTTAGTTTTACGATCGTCAGCTTATCGCAAAGCATTCCCAGCGTTTCCGCCATAGTATTTTTTTTAAATAGAAATTTATAAAATTATATCATCAAAAGCTGGCATTTACACAAGGCTCGTTTCTTTTGCAATTTTATCAAGAAAGGTTTGCAAACCCTTTCTTTTATTTTCATCAAATGTATAGCTAATGTATTCTGTGTAATATTTATGCAGGTCGAAAATTTCAAAAAAGTTTTCAGAAACTATTTTATCAATACGATTCAATCCATACTCATTTGTAAGATTGAAGTCATTAATAAAATCTCCGTCAAGCTTCTTATTGCTTATCCATGCCGCAAAAACGAAGGGAAACCCTGTAAACTTTTTCCACTCAAGCCCAAGATCGTAAATGTATGTTGAAACTTTTCTTTGTTTAAGTGCCCTGTCCCCTATCACCAACGCCGCTGTATTCCCGGAAATTTCCTGTTGGTATTCACCGGTAGTTTCTTCAAATACGGGATCAATTTTCCAATATTCTTTCACCAAAATTTTCAGCAGCTCAACCGAAGTGCGGCTTTGATAATCCAATAATATTTTCTCGATTTTTTCCACGGGAACTTCACTAAACAAACACACGCTGGCAACCGCCCCGTCACTTCCTATGCAGTAGTCAGAAATAATATGATGTTCTTCCATTTCCGGAATTATCGCCACCGGCACCAGCCCGAGATCAATCTTATTTTCCAACAACATGGAAGCGATCTTGGAAGGATAATCAATTATTAAATCTACATTTCCATTCATCATTCCGCGGCCGAATCCGTAAATCAATGGCCTCGTGTTGAGATAACTTACCGCGCCTACCCTTATTTTTGTTTGCAAACCTATTACTTTAATTTTGGCGCAAATTTAATGCAATGCGAACAAAACGGGCACGTATATAAAGGCATTAATTCAATCAATTAACATGCAA
>JBBSBD010000562.1:0-2510 GCA_038251675.1 Chitinophagales bacterium
AGAAGATATAAATAATGAAGATAACGAAGAGCTTTTCGAACGACTTACTATTGTAAGCGCCAGGGGCCAGGAGCCTTTGAGGATCGATAAATTTTTAATGAATCGCATTGAAGGCGCAACAAGAAACAAAATTCAGCAGGCAATTGAAGCAGAAAGAGTTTTGGTGAATGACCGTACTATAAAATCAAATTATAAGGTAAGGCCGGATGATAAGATTGTGGTGTACGATACCTACCTGCCTGATTCGTCTGAAATAGTTCCTGAGAATATTCCTTTTAAAATTGTGTATGAAGATGACGATGTAATGGTCGTTGATAAAGATGCCGGAATGGTTGTGCATCCCGGTAGCGGCAATCCTGGCGGGACTTTGGTAAATGCAGTTGCCTGGTATTTGAAGCAACAGAATCCTTCAGTAACCGAAGAGGAACTTTCACGCTTCGGGCTTGTGCATCGCATTGATAAGAATACAAGCGGACTTTTGGTAATGGCAAAGACTCCGGTAGCCATGACCAAGCTGGCTAAACAATTTTTTGACCACACGGTCCATCGCCGTTATGTTGCGTTAGTGTGGGGAGACTTCGAAAACCCCGAAGGCACCATCATGGCGCATGTTGGAAGGCATCAACGGTTTAGAAAATTATTTACAGCTTACCCCGAAGGTGATCATGGAAAAGATGCGATTACTCATTATAAAGTACTTGAAAAATTCAATTACGCAACCCTTGTGGAATGCAGGCTCGAAACAGGCCGTACGCACCAGATAAGGGTACACATGCAATACATCGGGCACCCTCTTTTTAATGACCATACTTATGGAGGAGATAAAATTGTAAAGGGAACTGTATTTACGAAGTATAAGCAATTTGTGGAAAATTGTTTTACACTTTGTCCCCGTCATGCCTTGCATGCGCAGCAGCTTGGCTTTATTCACCCGGTTACAAAAAAAGAAATGAATTTCGAAAGCCCACTTCCAGCAGATATTGAAAGTGTTGTTGAGAAGTGGAGGAAGTACAGTGCTAACAGGAACTTATAGCTATTCAGAAAATCTTGTTTAATTTTAATTATTAAAAATTATCATGAATACAAAAGATAAAAAAGAAACTATTCTTCAGAAGCTTCAATTGACTAATGATGAACAATTGATCGAAGAAGTTTATGAATTATTGTACCCGAATGAAGCTATCAGAAGCATCCCAATAAGTGACCTGCCGGGTGAATTACAAAATAAAATAAACCGTGCACTTGATGATTATAGAAACGGCAGGTATATTACCCACGAACAGATGAAACAAAAGGTAGAGCAATGGCTTACCAATTAGTTTGGACTGCTGAAGCAGAAGATGATTTTAAAGAAATAGTTTTATATATCAAGGAAACATGGTCTGCGGAATCTTCAAGGAAATTTATTTCACGCACTTACAGAAGATTGGAAAAGCTTGCCACGATGCCTACTATTGCACGTACAACCTCCCAACAATTAGTTTATATTTATAAGCTTGATCGCAAAAATGTTTTGTTCTTTTCTCTGGAAGAAAATTATCTTATCCTGCTAAGTATTTATCCCTATAAAAAAGATATTACAAGGAGTAAATATTACTGAAAATCAAACAAAGTCGCGGTAAAGACACCTCGCTCTCTTTTCTTAAAAATCGCCTTCCAGTTACCGTTGTAACGCAGCACAGCAGGCACAAGAAGCTCCCCTACTTTTGTCATTTCAGTTTCCATCTCTACATTAAAATCATACACACCTGCATCATAACTAAGAGAATATTTACGGGCAACTATTTCAAAAGTTTTTTCATTGAACCAGGTTGTCATTTCATCAATAACAACCCCATTTTTTTTATTGTCTTTTACCTTTACGGTAAATACATAACAGCTCGTATCGTTGAAATTGCGAAGATCAATATTCATGTCGTATTTATCGGCCATACCTTCATCAAATATCTCTGTCTTACCACTTATAAATGGCAGCCCGCTTATTTTACCCCCGGGATTAAAGAAAAGCATTTTTAATTGCTCCTTATGCTTAGCCATACCACTCAATCCGCTGGTAGAAAAATCGCGACCCTTCACAATATTATCTTCGCCACATACTGAGTCTTTTGTAAAAAATAATCCTGCGTACATCTGCGCGGTATAGTAATTCAAATTTTTATCGGCATCATACATATCTCCTGTAATTGTTTCTTCAAGCACTTGCATTGTTCTGCAGTTGCCTGCCCTTACTTGTTTTGTTTTACTTCTTAATGATGCCTCTGTCTTTCCATTTTTATCCATCATTCTTATATCATTCAGCGAAGTATAACCTATTATGTGAAGGTTTCTAAAGGCTTTGTAAAATGTGGTGTCATTTTTTACCCGTTCAATAAATGAGGCAACATCGAGTTTATTATTTACCACAATTTCAGAAAGAGTAATGTAGTTTTCCTGAACCTTTACAAGGGTGTCATTTTTAATTTGGGAAAAACAAAAGCAAGTGCATTGCAAAAGAAAAATAATTGCAAAAA
>JBBSBD010000563.1:0-2490 GCA_038251675.1 Chitinophagales bacterium
CACCACCCTATCGTCGTGGTCACCGGTTATTACGAGAGTTGCAGGATATTTCACTCCCGGTTTTAAATTGTGCAGCGGAGAATATTTGTACAGGTTTTTGAAGTCTTTTTCATTGTCACTTCTGCCGTATTCAGTCGCCCAAGCCCAGCCGATTGTAAACTTATGGTAGCGCAACATATCCATTACGCCAACTTGTGGAATAGCTACTTTAAAAAGTTCCGGCCTTTGCGTCATCACAGCTCCTACAAGAAGGCCGCCATTGCTGCCGCCTTTTATCGCAAGCTTTCCCGGGTTGGTATATTTTTTATCAATTAAAAATTCTGCGGCACCGATAAAATCATCAAATACATTTTGTTTCTTCTCCAGCATACCTGCCTTATGCCACGCTTCCCCATATTCGCTGCCGCCTCTGAGGTTTACAATTACAGACACACCACCCTGCTCCAGGAAAAACGCATTCGAAATAGAGAAGGCCGGAGTAAGCGGAATATTAAATCCGCCATAGCCATATAAAAGTGTTGGATTATTTCCATCGAGCTTTAAGCCTTTCTTATAAGTAATAAATAAAGGCACCTTGGTGCCATCTTTACTGGTAAAAAATGATTGTACGGTTTGATAATTATCAGCATTTATTTTTGCCTCACTTTTCCTGAAAAGATTTGCCTGACCCGTGCTTATGTTATACCTGAAAATTGCTGGTGGATAATCAAATGAAGTGTAGGTGTAAAATATTTCTTTATCATCAGCATTGCCACCAAAGCCGCCTGCCGAGCCTATCCCCGGAAGATTGATTTCCCTGTCAAGATGCCCGTTGTAGTCTGTTTGGTATATTTTGCTGGATGCATCCTGCAAATAAGAAAGAAATAATTTATGTCCCGCAGTACCAACTGATTCCAATAATTCTTTTCTTTCCGGAATGATAATTTTCCAATTTTCCTTTGCAGGATTTTTGGGATCAATAAGGACAACTTTATAATTTGGTGCATCGGCATTTGTCTTAACTAATAATTTATCACCATCATTATCTATAAAGTCCGCTTCGGTATCAAAGCCTTTTATCAGTAATTTGAAATCATTATTGGGAGATGTATTTTTCATATCCTTTACCCAAATTTCCGCGCCGCTTGTTCCTTCGCTTTTACCAAGAATCAAAAAGTGTTCATCCTCACTAAGCCCCGCTCCCACTGTTCTTAGCGGATGCTCCGGGTCTTCGTAAATTAATACATCCTCACTTTGCGGAGTGCCTAGTTTGTGATAATAAACTTTATGATTTTGGTTTTGGTTGGTGAGCTTACTTTTTTCATCTGGTGTCGGATACCTGCTGTAATAAAATCCATCATCTCCTTTCCAGGAAAGGCCACTGAATTTTATATAGTCAATTTTATCATTCAATAATTTTTTATCCGCAACACTCATCAAATGTGCTTCCTGCCAGTCACTGCCGGCCTGCGCAACAAGATAAGCCGCGTATTTTTTATTCTTGCTGAATGAAGGAGTGCCTATGGCAGCGGTACCGTCTTTACTCAGGGTGTTTGGGTCTATAAAAACTTCGGCTTCTCCATCGAGACCACGCTGCCTGTACAGTACACTTTGATTTTGAAGGCCATCATTTTTGTAAAAATAATAATAGTCTCCTTCTTTAAAGGGTGAGCTGTATTTTGGATAATTCCACATCGCTTCCAGCTTCGTTTTTACTTTATCACGAAAAGGAATTTTTGAAAGATAATCTTCTGTCACTTTATTTTCAGCCTCCACCCATTGTTTGGTTTCTTCACTATTATCATCTTCCAGCCAGCGATAGGGATCTGCTACATTGGTTCCAAAATAATTGTCAACCTGGTCCACTTTTTTGGTTTCAGGATATTTTATTTGCGAAAGAGAAACAGTGGTTATCATCATAAGTATAAAGAAATAAAAAATACCTTTTTTCATTTTTAAGATCAATTTGAAATGAAGTTAAATGATTTGAATAAGATTTTATTTCCTTGTTGATTAAGAAAATTTATTTCACTTCAGGTTTGGTGCCGATGACAAACAGAGAGGCTTGTTGCGGCCGGAATTGGCGGAGGAGTATGGAAGGACTTCTGTTGGGGCGGAAATTTTCTGATTGAACAAAATTCTGAATAATCAATAATTCCACGACTTTTATCTAAAAAAATTTGTAAATCTGTATTCCTAATTCTAAATATGTATTTTTGACGCTTTTAGAATAATAAACAAAACTAACAGGAAACTTATTTTAATGTCGCAAAGAAAAGTAACCAAAATTGGCGTTCTTACATCGGGTGGCGATGCACCCGGAATGAATGCTGCCATAAGAGCGGTAGTACGTACAGGAATTTATAATAATATTGAAGTTTATGGCATAGTAAGAGGATACCAGGGAATGATAGATGGAGATATCTACAAAATGGAAAGTAAAAGTGTTGCAAATATTATTCAACGTGGAGGCACCATTTTGAAGACTGCAAGGTGTAAAGAATTTTTCAC
>JBBSBD010000564.1:0-2462 GCA_038251675.1 Chitinophagales bacterium
AGTAAACTGGCTAAACACAAGGATCTTGTGGCCGCCTGTGTTTTCCAGTACTTCACGCAACAGTTCATGCATCTTTATGCTTTCGGTAGTGGTTACTTCTTCGTCCTTTACCAATACCGGGCTGTCGCATATTTGCCGCAAGCGCATAAGCCCTTCCAAAATATACATGGAGGCATTGCCCATCCCTTCTTCTTCAATTTTATTCATCAACCGGTGACGATAATAATTTTTATACTCATCATACACCGCACGCTGGGCTTTATCCATTTCGCACCAGAGCACCGTTTCTGTTTTATCAGGCAGGTCGGGAGCCACCTGCTCTTTGGTTCGCCGCAGCATGAAGGGGAAGATAAGTTTACGAAGTTGCGCAGCGGTTTCGCCATTGCCGTTTTTATCTATCGGCGTTGCAAATTCAGTTTTAAAAAATTCTTTATTGCCCAAAAAGCCTGGATTAAGAAAGTGCATTTGAGCAAAAAGGTCAAAGGTGTTATTCTGAACAGGCGTGCCGCTTAAAATGATACGGTTCTTTGCTTTGAGCAGTTGCGCCGCTTTGGTAACCTGTGCATCGGGGTTTTTTATATGCTGGCTTTCATCAAGAATAATATGATTAAACGTATGATGTTGGAGCTCTTTGATATCATTACGCATAGTGCCATAGCTGGTAATAATAATATCGTAATTCTCCAGGTGCTCATCGGAAAAACTCCGGTTGCTGCCATAATAAATATGATACTTTAATGAAGGTGCAAATTTTTGAAGTTCACTTTCCCAATTATAAATAAGCGAGGTCGGGCACACCACGAGGCTTGTTGACTTCTTATATTTTTCTTTAAGGTATTGCAGAAAACAAATTGCCTGTAAGGTTTTACCAAGGCCCATATCATCTGCAAGGCAGCCACCCCAGCAAAGTTCATCAAGCACCTGCAGCCAGTTAAAACCTGCTTGCTGATAGGGCCTCAGTTTTGCCTTTATTTTTTTAGAAACGGGCAGTGGCTTTATACTTTCTATCGCTTGAAGCTTCTGTTTTTTTTCTTCGAGCTCTTTTAAAATATCTTCTTCATCTATAAGGTTATGCAACTCATCAATCACGGTGAAATGCATTTTATTTACATGCAACTTTCCGTCTTCTTCTTCTCCCATCTTCATGAGCATGCTATATTGCTTTAGCCATTCTTCAGGCAGCACGCCGAAAGTACCATCGCCTAATACGATAATTTTTTGCCCGCTGCGGATGGCTTTTTGTAAATCCCGCAACGGTACCTGCTGATCGCCAAAGCTTACTTCTATTTTTAGGTCGAACCAGTCAATACCGCTCCCGGTCTTCATCTCCCACTTGGGAACCGCAGTGTTGTAGCGAAATTTTTTCAGGTCCTGGATGCCTTTCACGGTTACATTTTCTTCCTGCAATTGCCTTATGGCATGCAGGAACCAGTTGCCCTTCATCACATCAGAAAATGGCAGATAATAAAAATGATTGTGCAATTGTTTTACAAATAATGGATGCAGGGAACGAAGCCTTTCATAAAAATTCTTTTCCGCTTGTTTATCTCTTTCAATTAATGAAAGACCGTTATCACTCTTTACAGAAATATCCGGTTCATCATCAAAATCCACTGTATAGTTTTCATATTCGTATTGCGGTTTCAACATCAGGTATTGATTGGCATATTCACTTACCATCACATAAGGTATTGCTTCTCCCTTGCGGCTTTTAAATTTTAATGCATCTTCTACATCTACTTCATATTGTTGCTGCAAAGGAAGCACGACTTTCCTCAATACATCAAACTCGTGAGCCACAGGAAATTTAAGTATGCCATGTTCAAACTGTTGCATCAGTTTAATATGTTCAAATTTTTCAGGAAGAAAATATCTATTATTGCTTATAATAAAAAGATAGCCAATAGACCTGGAATCCATAAAGGATACGGGTTTGCCCTCAATGGTAATAAGCAGTTGAACGTTGATAAATTTGCTGTCGGGAAAAACTTTGAAGCTAACCACAGGCTGCGCTGTTCCTAATTCAATTGGATCAATGTTTTTATTACTAAATGTTTTTACCGGGGAAAGTGAAAAAGTATTTTCCTTCTCCGCCAAAAAAGGCCATAGCTTTTGCAGAATCCGGTAATAATATTCCCGCAGGTTTTCTACGGCTTCTTTTGTCATTTGTTGTTGCCAGGCGCTATAGGTAGCAAGATTTACAAACCCCGCTTGTATAAGATGCTTATGCATCGCCTCATCAGTCAACTGTTCAAAAAGAACATATTGTTCATCGGGCAAAGATTTTAGGAAAGCAAAGTTTTCTTTTTTTGAAATAATAATTTTTTCGTAGCTGGGCTTATCATTTTTTTTACTGATGGCAAGTGGCTGTAATTGAAAATGTATATGTTGTTTTGAAGCGAAATTAAAAAGGTATCCAAGCTCAAAATTTATAAATTTTCCGGCGGGCAATTGAGGCCTCA
>JBBSBD010000565.1:0-2446 GCA_038251675.1 Chitinophagales bacterium
ATCTAATGCACATAAAATAGAATTAAAAGGAGAATCGCTGAGGAAAAAAAATAAAAACTAAATTTACACAAGCTACAACAGGTCAGTAAGCGTGGTAAACTTTGCTACTGAAACGCTGGTAAACTTTGACCGTAATCTCCACTCTTGCATTTACGCTACTCTAAAATAATCTATTGCCTAAAGCCATCCAAATAACCTTCATTTGCGCAAAGCGATCCTAATTTTTTGATTAAGCTTGTATTTTTTTGCAAATAAAAATAATCCTTACCTTGTTATCTCATACAGTATCCACTCCCCTGTATCCGATTGCTGATGACTATCTTTTATCAATTAATTCTTCAATTAAAAACCTATTTAACTATGTCGAAGATGTGCAAGATTCGATGGGTATTCGTGCTATCCATTATTGTAAATAACGGGTATGCGCAAACAGTCAATACACTTACGCCTGCTGAAAAAAAAGACGGATGGCAACTGCTCTTTAATGGAAAAGATTTAAAAGGGTGGCATTCTTTCCAGGCGACGACACCCGGCAAAAGCTGGGAGGTGAAGGATGGTGTTATTTCCTTAAACAAAAACAGCAAGAGTAAATATGCCGATTTTAAAGACCTGGTAACAGACGGGGAATTTGACGATTTTGATTTTAAGGTGGAATGGTTGGTTGAGCCGGGCGGTAATAGTGGTTTAATGTTTTTTGTAAGCGAAGATCCAAAGTTTCACAACACGTATGAATCCGGCCCTGAAATGCAAATAACAGATTTATGCGTGATGAGCGACAGCAGGATAAACAAATGCAGGGCAGGCGATATTTATGATCTTATTGCCGCCGACACTGAATGGGTTACGCCGGGCAACAAATGGAATTTGTATGAAATCAAAGCAAAGGATGGGCATGTTCAGTTATTCCAGAACAATCATAAAATTATAGATACCTATTTCTGGACAGACGAATGGAATAAAATGATTGCAGCCAGCAAATTTTCTGAATGGCCTGGTTTCGGCACCTATAAGAAAGGGCATATTTCCTTCCAGGGTACAGAAAATGGAAAGCTTCTCTTCCGCAATATCAAAATAAAACAATTGTAACACTTAAAAAAGATCGCATGGACAACAATGAAAATAGCAACAGTTCTGCCGGCATGAGCAGGGGAAAGTTCATCAAAAATTCTGCTCTTGCTGCCGCCGGTTTTTACATCGTACCAAGACATGTACTTGGAGGCAAAGGGTTTGTTGCGCCAAGTGATAAACTATACATAGCCTGCGTGGGCTGTGGTGGCGAAGGAGAGAACGACATTCACCACTATGCCACTGCGCCTAAAAAAAATGCGGAGGTCGCTTTCCTGTGTGATGTGGATGACCGCATGGCTGCCAAACGCCGTAAGGAATTTCCCAAAGCGCCTTTCTATCATGACTGGCGTGAGATGTTTGAAAAAGAAAATAAAAATTTTGATGCGGTATCGGTGGCGATTCCTGATCATAACCATGCTATTGTTGGTTTAAGCGCCATGCAATTAAAAAAGCATTTATATCTTCAGAAGCCATTGACACATGATATTTATGAAGCGAGAATATTAACACAGGCTGCATCGAAGTATAAGGTTGTTACGCAAATGGGCGACCAGGGTGCATCCGGTGATGGCATGCGTATCATGAGAGAATGGCTGGAGGCTGATTTAATTGGTGACATACAAAAAGTTTACAACTGGACTAACAGGCCCGTGTGGCCGCAGGGGATACCATGGCCTGCCGATAAACCACCGGTTCCTAAAGAACTGAATTGGGACCTTTGGCTAGGCACTGCAGAGTACGTTGATTATTTTGATAATCTTGTTCCTTTCAACTGGCGGGGCTGGTGGCGGTTTGGTACCGGCGCCCTCGGAGATATGGCTTGCCATATAATAGGCCCATCATTTAAATTATTCAATCTTGGTTATCCAACGGAAGTAACGTGTTCCGCAAGCACTGTGTATTCAGGCATTTTTAAAGAAGCCGATTATCCTGAAAGCATTCCCGTTTCAACGCGGTTGAGATATACTTTTAAATTAAAAGATGGCCGTGACCTGGAGGTATACTGGATGGATGGTGGCCTTATACCAGACCGTATAGAAGAAATTGGTGATGGAGATGCAGGGCTTGAGATGGCTTCGATGGATGATTATGAAGGCGGATCCCTTTTTATCGGTTCTAAAGGAAAAATGTCCTGCGGATGGGGAGGCTTGTATCCAAGGCTATTACCGCTGTCGCGTAATAAAGAAATAAATGTTCCTGCAAAATACGCTCGTGTTGAAGGCGGTATGGATGGGCATTGGTGGCAATGGGTTGATGCATGCATTGCGGGTTATGGAAATATGGAAGTGGATTCACCATTCGAGGGCTACGCCGGCCCGCTTACGGAAACCGTGTTAATGGGTAACTTGCTGCTGCGTTGTTTTAATTTAAAAACAAA
>JBBSBD010000566.1:0-2426 GCA_038251675.1 Chitinophagales bacterium
TTCGTCTTTAGCCGATACCTTACTTCCCATTTCCGCAACTACACCATTTATTGTTACCTGCTTTTGTTCAATGAACTTGTCAGCCTCTCTGCGCGAACAATAGCCAATTTCACTAAAATATTTATTTATGCGAATCAAATTCTTATCTTCCATTTTCACCTATTGCGTCCAGCTATTTTGTGTTTATTTTGTGCTGGGATTTTGAAATTGCGCGCTATCCCCGGCACAAAACGAAATAAATATAGACTTATTCCAAATAATAGAACTCCAGCAAGTCCAACTATACTTCTCTTTATTTTTTCGAGCAACGTAATGAATAAAATAATCTGGCCAGAGAATAAAAACTCCAAACAAGTGTTGATTTGTATTCCATCTGAAAATTTAAGTAGCTCACTTCAGCGCAATGATTTCTTTATCGGTAAATTCAATTTGGTAGTCCATGTTCTTTGTCAGAAAATATTACCCAATTTAAAGCTTTCAGCAACAACCTAAAACCCTGATTACCTTAGCCTTTCATTCCATTTTTTTCTAATGGCCGCCATTAGAACATTTTGCTAATGACTTTTCTGGGTTTATATCAATTGTATAAATATCAGAATTATACACGGATCGGGTGATGAAAATAGTTTTGCCATCGAGACTCCAGCGTGGCCATCTGTTATCAGCTTGGTCGTTTGTCAGGTTGGTGATTTCAGAGCCATCCTACTCACTTGCTCCTCAAATAAACCCATGATTAATAATGGGTCGCTGGCTTAGCTATACAATATTTGCTTTAAAGGTTACTCCAGCTTTGAGCATCTTACTTAGTTCTTATCCCAATTAAAATTTGAAAGTTTGATATTCTGTATTGTTCAATTGTCCTTTGAGAGATTCCTTTCGTCTGCTCATATCTTAATTCAGCAAATGCATTTATCTTACTGTGAATGGATTTTAATATTCCAAAACCTCCCCAGAAGAGACCAAGTTGGTTTTCCGTAATTGCAGGAGCATCATTTATATAGGTGTCTACAACATTGTTTGATTCTACCTCTTGAATCCAATTAGAACTGGAATTTAAATGAATGGTACTTGATATACCTATTTTAAAGTAAGGAGTGAAATTTCTTTTTGGAAAGGTGTAGCGAATGCCAATAGGAACCTTTAATTGCTGCAGTTCAATAGTAACGTAGTTTCTTATAATAGTGGGGGTATTGAACAAGCTGTTATTGTAGTACTTGGACGATAGGTAAAGAACATCTCCATGAAATGAAATTCTTTCACTAAGTCTTGGAGACAAAAAATCAAATGAAATACCTATTATGGGTGATTTAGAAATTTCAAAAACTCCTGCTAAATGTTCGTATCCTGGAAAGGCATCAAAATTTAATCGAGAAACATTTACTCCACCAGTCACTCCGAGTATTGCCTTTGTCCAAGGTTTTTTGGCTTTGAAAGTAATGCTTAACTCTCCTTTGCATCGATTATAATCCTCTATCAAATTTGATAATGCATTTTCATTTAATTTAGCTTTCTGAACTTTCTCCCTTAATTCAGCACAATCAAATAACAGCATGTTGAGTGTCCTAACGTGTTTATTCGTATTTGTCCGCACTCTCTTACCATCAACCAAAATTTCTTTTATTTCAATAGGTAGTTGTTGAAGCCCTGTATTATTTTTTTCGATAAAGAAAGTATTTTCAAACTTATATAAGCTAACAAGGCCTCTGACAATTACTTCAAGAAAGACAACTTTTGGTGATTGATCTTTAATAGTAATTTCTTTTGATTGAAAAATTTTGTCATTTTCAAAACCATAACCAATTATATCGGTTGGTTCATAGCTAACTGCATTTTGAGTTTTTGAACTCTTATAGTCACAATACTTGTAAGCTTTAGCTCCTTCTCGAAAATCGACTAAACCAACTAATGTATCCCTGGCATTAGTTATTACATAACCCTTTCTATAGTCCGTTTGTGAAAAGCTAAATTCAGCAAGACAAATTGCTCCTATAAGTAATATAAGTCCTTTCATTCTGTAATTTATTACGACATTTTTCTCTCCGTTTTAAACGATTTCTTTAATATCCACAAGTTTACCAATTTGATATTTAATGTGAAAGCGCCTGAAAATTTTGACTCATACTAAATCTGGTGTTTTGGACAATTCAAAGGAACTATAGTAAAATAGAAGTATCTGATAGATGATCCAATGGTCCAACGGAATAATTTCAAAAACCACATTATTCTTTCAACGCTTTCTCGCGCCCGAAGGAATTTCCAGTTTTATGCCTTCAGCAACGGGTTCGCCAAAATTTGGTGTGCCATCGTCATTCCACGTAAAGCGTTGTGCGCGTGGTGAACGGAATCCACCGCAGCCTTGCCCGGGTTTGCTATTGGCGTGGTACAGTATCCAATCTTCTTTTCCGTCAGGCGATTTGAAAAAAGAA
>JBBSBD010000567.1:0-2389 GCA_038251675.1 Chitinophagales bacterium
ACAAAATGTTGCGGCGCCCGTTTTTACACCGAAGCCATTGTTCGATTTATCATTGTGTTCCATAAAATACCATGGTAAAATTTCGGAACCGAAGGGGCTATGCCAGGATGCATCACCATAAGTTCTTTCCCACTGATCGTTTAAGATTACGGAGGAATTCTTTAACGGGGTTTTCCAGTGCAGGGTTACAGAACTTAGCCTTACCCCGGGCGCTGCGATGTTTACAGCGATGCCATTACCGGTGTTTTCCATGTCAATCATTACATCATTATATGTCCACTTTTCTTTACCGCTGCCATTAAGTTTTACAACTTCATCATTTACAACTGCAGTAATACTATCGGGAAAATTGATAAGATGTTTTGTCTCTTTCTTTAAAGCGAGTATTGAGTCACTTAGCAGAAAAGTTGCCAGCGATAAACCGGTTGTCCTTATGAAATGTTTTCGATTCATGTTTTTACTATTGATTAAATTTTTGAAACTTCGGTATCGCTGTAAATATTGAAAATACTACTATTGAATTTAATAATGGATTAAAAAGAAAGCTGGTTAATATTTCAAAACGATTTCTAACGATACAGAATAAACGGGGAGGTTTCGTTTCCACATTTTTTATAAGGTAAAAATTTTCTGATAGAAATGTTTAATCTTTTTTTGGGCTTGTAATTTCATTGTTAAACGAAACAAATTACTTTTCTACATTTTTTTCTTTTTATAGCAATTGCTTTGCAATGGACTGATTTTTGAAATGATGTAGGGTCATGAAAAATCAATTTTTAACGGCTAAGAGATATTTTATTTTCTTTTGTTTGCTACTCTCATTTTCCAGCATTTATTGCCAGGTCCAAACTCCAAAATATATTTCGATATGTGATCATTCAAATAGTTATTACGAGTATTTACCGCAGGCATATTCTTCATCAGGCTCTCAGAAATATCCATTAATAATTTTTTCACATGGCACTGGCGAGATTGGGGATGGAAGCCCTTCTCAAATTCAAAGAGTTCTTGTGCACGGAACACCTCAACAAATTAACCAGGGCATTTTTCCTGTTTCGTTTACAGTGAACGGTCAGGCATTTAAATATATAGTTATTTCTCCCCAATATTCTACAAATCCGCGCCCCTCGGACATAGAGCAAATTATAAATTATGCTGTGCAGCATTATAGCGTTGATACTAATCGTATTTATCTCACGGGGCTAAGTATGGGTGGAGGACTGGTTTGGGATTATCCGGGTAATAATATCAACTATGCAAATAGAATTGCGGCGATAGTGCCTGTATGTGGCTCTTCAACTTTTTCAACAGCGAAATGCCAGAATATTGCAGCCGCTAATATTCCCGTATGGGCTACGCATAATAGCGCAGACCCCACTGTATCAGTTAGTATCACCAACAACTATGTGAGTACAATAAACAGTTTGCCAAACCCACCCAACCCTTTAGCAAAAAAGACAATTTTTCAAAGCAATACTCATGATGCATGGACTGCTACCTACAATCTCAACTATAGAGAAAATGGCGTGAATGTATACGAGTGGATGTTACAATATAGTAAGGCAAACGGCACTCTTTCTATCAGCGGCCTGAATTTTAATGTGATCAAAAAAGATGACAAAACAATTACGCTTAACTGGCGAACTCTTTCAGAAAATAATAATCGTGGGTTTGAAATTGAAAGAAGTTCCGATGGTAACTCATTTGATTCAATCGCATTCGTACCAACGCTAAGTGCAGATGGTAAAGGCGCGGATTATACTTTTACCGACATGCCGCCCGGGGCAGGAAAAAGTTATTACCGGTTGAAACAAATAAATGTAGATAATTCCTTTAGTTATGGACCGGTGAAGTATGTTCAATTTACAAATAACAATTATCTTAAAGTGTATCCGAATCCTGTAAAAGAAAAACTGAATATCAATACCAGTTATATTTTCAGCAACTCTTCTCTTAAGATATATGATGCTGGCGGAAGTATGGTGTTGCAAAAATTATTAAATGGAAACGGCATTATTAGTATTTCTGTAACTGAGTTACGGCCAGGTATTTATTCCGCAAAAATATATGACAAAGCAAATGCTGTTGAATTCCGGTTTGTTAAGAATTGAGCATTGTGTAATTAAGAGCTCAACTTTGGAACTAAGTTTATGATTTGCTAAAAAGAGTTTCGACGTGAACCCCTTTACTCAATGTTTGGTACACCACGCAATATCGCTCGGTTAGTTTTGCAAGAGATGCAAGTTCATCACCACTCACATCCGCTTCAATAGAAAATGTAAGTCGAATGGATTTAAATCCAACTGGTACTTCTTTAGAGACACCGAGGGTTCCCCTAAAATCCAGGTCACCTTCTGCGTTTACAGTGCCGTCTTTTATCTCAACACCT
>JBBSBD010000568.1:0-2387 GCA_038251675.1 Chitinophagales bacterium
AGTAACTAATGAAGATAACCAATGTAACGGCAACGGTACTACGCCTTCCGCAAATTTCTAATGCAGCAGATGGCACCCAGGATGATTTAATTATTACCGTAGAAACTGATGAAGGTATTACCGGTTATGGAGAGGTAGATACCGCTCCCTTCGTGGGCAAAGCCGTGGTTGATGCCTATATGTCTCATGGTACTTGTTATGGTTTAAGAGAAGTAGTGGTGGGCAGCGATCCATTTGACTATGAGCAAATATGGAATGAGATGTGGGCTAAGACTTATTACTATGGCCGCTTTGGCCCGGTGATGCATGTAATGAGCGGCATTGATATGGCGATATGGGATATCATGGGGAAGGCGGTTGGTAAACCCGTACATAAATTATTAGGTGGAAGTTATGTAGATAAAGTAAGAGCCTATGCAAGTGCGTTGATGCCGGAAAATGCTGATGATGTAAAAAGAATGGTGGAGACACATGCTGCATTAGGGTATACGGCATTAAAATTTGGATGGGGACCTTTAGGATATGATATTCATTTTGACATCAGCCTTATAAAAGCAGCACGTAAAGCTGCCGGCGATAAGATGGATATTATGATTGATATTGGTAAGCGCTATCGTTTAAAAGAAGCGATATATGTGGCGAAGGCACTGGAGCAACTGAATATTTACTGGCTGGAAGAACCATTACCTGCCGAAGATTATATTGGATACAAAAGACTAACGGAAGCCACGACCATGCGTATTGCAACGGGTGAGGAAGAAAGCGGCAGGCGTGCATTTGCGCGGTTGATTAATGAAACTCACATCGATATTATTCAGCCGGACATGTCCCGGTGCGGAGGTTTAACAGAGGCAAAAAAAATTGCTACAATGGCGGCGGACAATAATACTTTATGCGTGCCGCATGCCTTTAAGACAGGCATTCTTGTAGCAGCATCCATACATCTTATTGCTGCTATACAAAATGCACCGGTGCTTGAATTTTCTGTAACAGAATCTCCGATAAGAAAAGGGATATTGAAAACACCATTCGAATTAAAGGATGGATATGTGAGTGTGCCGCAAACACCAGGTTTAGGAATAGAGTTGAATCCTGAGGTAATTAAGAAGTATGGTGTAGAGATGAAATAATATCAACACTTTTCTTAATCACCCTATTATTTCAAAAAAAATAAAGTGAAAGACAGAATCGAAAAACTTAGTGAAATAAAAAAAGCGAAAAAGATTGATGGTTTTTTGATAACATCTTTGGCTTCGCTAAAATATTTGAGTGGATATTATTTTTATTTTGAACATGGCGTATCGCCATTTCAATTATTGCCTGCGGCATTGATTATAAATGCTGAATTGAACGCCAGCATTGTTTTGGCTGATAATGAAACACAGCAATCAGGTTTCATCGACCCTGGAATTTCTATCAATACTTATGAAAGTTATGTTTATGAAAAGCCATTAGATCATGCCACGCAGTTTCTACTGCAAATGCATGACGCATTTAAACAAAGCGGAATAAATAATGGGAGGATTGGTGTTGAATTAAATACGCTTCCAGCAAGTGTTGCTTTATCGTTAACTACCCAATATCCCGGACTCGAACTGGTTGACATTAGTGAAGAAATTAACAGGCTCAGGATTATTAAAGATGCTGATGAAATCGAATCTATACAACAGGCTGGCGCTTTGAGTGATATTGGCCAGGCTGCTGTATTAAAGCTTGCAAAGGTTGGCATGAGCGAGATCGAATTGTTTAGTTTGGTACGCAATGAAATAGATGCGTCCATTGGAACAAGAATTCCTCTGATGGCAGACTTTGTTAGCGGAGCCGCTACAGCAACCGGTGGAGGTTTGCCAACAAATAAAATAATTAAAGAAGGTGATTTAATCCTGACTGACTTTACACCTTGCCTTAATGGCTACTGGGGCGATTCCTGTAGTACAATAGTTATGGGAACACCGACCAACGAACAAGTCAAAATCTTTGCTTTGGTTAGAGAAGCACTTGAAATCGGTATTGATACAATACACCCCGGTGTGCAGGCAAAGGAAGTAGATTTTGCGATGCGCCAACATTTAAAATCAGAAGGAAATTTTGGCCATCATGGCGGGCATGGTGTAGGTGTAGTGTATCATGAAGAGCCACGTATTACTCCTTATAATACCATGCCGTTGAAAGAGGGAATGGTGATTGCATTGGAGCCTGCTGTTTACAAAAATGATTATGGAATAAGGCTGGAGCATTTGGTGGCGGTGACAAATGACGGTTGCGAAGTGCTTACAAAATTTATTCACCAATTTGAACAGGCTTAATGAGTATAGCATGCATGAAAAAATAAATTATAAAGGCTGGTCCAATTGCATCAGACTTTATAATAATGAAATAGAATTAAT
>JBBSBD010000569.1:0-2381 GCA_038251675.1 Chitinophagales bacterium
GGGAATCAATATTCATTTAAAATTACTTTTATATGAGAAAAAATTCAGGCCGACGTGCCTTTATCAGGAATGTTGGCATCAGCGGACTTAGCGCAACTATTCTGCCTGTTGCCGGTCTTGCAAATAGTACACAGCAAAAGGTGGGTGAAGAAGATAAAAAATCATTCTCACAGCAAAAAGACAGGCCTTATAATACAGCCTATAAAAATGAATACCTGAACAGGGTAGCCTTCCCCGTTGGTGGGATGGGAGCAGGCATGTTTTGTATGGAAGGCACGGGTTCTATTTCGCACATTTCGATTCGCAACAAACCCGAAATTTTTAATACACCGGCCATGTTTGCTGCAATTTCTGTAAAAGGAATTACGAATGGCGCTAAGCTTCTTGAAGGGCCTGTACCCGATTGGAAAAAATTTGGCCAGCTCGATGCGGGCAACGGCGCTACGGGTGCTACTACGGGTTTACCGCGTTTTCGCAGTGCTTCGTTTAACGCAAAATTTCCTTTTGCTTATCTTGATATCAGCGATCCGGATCTGCCTTTAAAAATCCAGATTACCGGCTGGAGTCCTTTTATTCCAACAGATGACGACAATTCGAGCTTACCTGTTGGAGCAATGGAATATAAATTTACCAACTCAGGACGTAGTTCCGTCGAAGCGGTTTTTTCTTTTAACTCAAAAAATTTCCTGAGGATTGATAAAGGAAAAAATGCTATCCGGTCTATTAAAAATGGTTTTGTTTTATCAGAAGAAGGCACCACTGAAAAACCTTATAAGACAGACTTTGCAATTTTTACAAATGACGATGCAACTAAAGTTGATCACTGCTGGTTTCGCGGCGGATGGTGGGATCCGCTGACTATGGCATGGAATGCAGTAAAAAATGGGGAAGTAAAGTCAGTTGCACCTGTGGATAATGATGCTCCGGGGGCTTCTATATATGTCCCGTTTACAATTGCTCCGGGTAAAGAGAAGACGATACGTTTATTGGTGTCGTGGTATTCGCCAGATTCTGAATTTACCTTTGGACAAATGGGAACCAGGAAAGAAAACTGTGATCCTGCATCGGGTTGCTGTAATTCACCGTCAGATGCTCTGCTTGATAAATATGATAAAGATTTTAATGGTAAAACTTATAAGCCATGGTACAGCAGCAGGTTTGCCAGCGTTGAAGAAGTTGCTGCTTACTGGAATGAAAAATACGATGATCTTAAAAAGAATTCAAAACTTTTTACAGACGCTTTTTATGCTAGCACATTACCGCCGGAAGTTATTGAAGCAGTTGCCGCAAATCTCACCATATTAAAATCACCTACGGTTATGCGTCAGTACGACGGCAGGCTATGGAATTTTGAAGGTTGCGGAGATAGATTTGGCTGTTGCCATGGCTCCTGTACACATGTTTGGAATTATGCGCAGGCCATTCCGCATTTGTTTCCCGCTTTGGAAAGAAGCCTGCGGCACACTGAGTTTTGTGAAAATCAAAATAAAGAAGGACATCAGAATTTTCGGGCAAATCTTCCTATTCAACCAAACACGCATGACTTTCATTCAGCCGCCGATGGGCAGTTAGGTGGCATTATGAAAGTATATCGCGAGTGGCGTATTAGTGGTAATAATGATTGGCTGAAAAAAATGTACCCCATGGTGAAGACGAGCATGGATTATTGTATCAAAACCTGGGATCCGCGCCAAAAGGGAGTTATAGAGGAACCACATCACAACACTTACGACATAGAATTCTGGGGCCCTGATGGTATGCATACGAGCTTTTATATAGGGTCGCTCAACTCTATAAGCAAAATGGGAAATTTTTTGGGTGAAGATGTATCGGCATATGAACAGTTACTGTCAAGTGCCAAGAAAATGATAGAAACTGAATTGTACGATGGTGAATATTTTATTCAAAAAATAAAAGTAGAAGGATTGAATGCAAAAAATCCTGCTACAGAAAAATCTTTTGGTGGCGAATATTCTAAAGAAGCAAGAGATCTATTAGAAAAAGAAGGGCCGAAATATCAGTATGGAAATGGATGTTTGTCTGATGGTGTGTTGGGTGCATGGATAGGGAGGATGTGCGGTCTTGATGATACGATTGATGTTACCAAAATAAAAAGCCATTTGCTCGCCGTGCATAAATACAATCTTAAAGAAAATTTAAGCGAGCATGCCAATCCGCAGCGTCCATCATTTGCATTAGGTGATGAAGGCGGTTTGTTATTATGCACCTGGCCGAAAGGTGGCAAGCTTTCTTTACCCTTTGTTTACAGCGACGAAGTGTGGACAGGCATTGAGCACCAGGTTGCATCACATTTAATGCTGATGGGGCATGTAAAAGAAGGGCTTGAGGTTCTTAAAGCGTCCCGCAACCGCTACGATGGA
>JBBSBD010000570.1:0-2368 GCA_038251675.1 Chitinophagales bacterium
ATGGAGCATTTTCTAAATTCTTCACCAACAAAAAATAAAGTGAGTTATGAAAAGTGTAAATGAAAAAAGCCAAAAGAATTTGATTGCAATAGCAGCAATTTCCTTTTTACTGCTAATCAGTTTATGTGTTACCGCACAGGACGGTAATGCAGGTATAAATGCAGCCAATACACAAGTGAGAAGTTATTTTGCTGCCGGTACCAATCTCATGTATGCCGTAGGTGCTATTGTGGGATTAATAGGGGCTGTAAAGGTTTACCAGAAATGGAATAGTGGTGACCAGGATACTGGTAAGGTAGCAGCAGCCTGGTTTGGCAGTTGTGTGTTCCTGGTAATTGTGGCAACTGTTATCAAGTCATTCTTTGGTGTATAAACCCCCATCCCCTAAAGGGGAGTAAAAAATATTTCTATGAAACGGTTATTGATTGAAAAGCTGCATAATTATATCAGTGAAAACAATCCTGATTTGCTGCTGCAATTGCAAGAAGACAGTAAGGTAACTGACTACCTAATCAACAAAATAGGTACTGTAGATGCTTTGCTGCAGCAATTGGATAAAAGCCAGCCAGCATACATTATTGAGGATGCCTGTATGGATGTACTCACGCAAGACCTGAAACCATCCAGGTACAATTATATCAGCATCATACTTGAAGAAGATTTCGAAAATCATCATCTGCAACTTAAAGAATCAGGTACACTGCAATTTGAAACAATCAACCTGATTAACTATTGTCAGTCAACATTTGAAGACCTGGTTTTCAACGAAGAAAATGAAAGTAACAGATTTTTAAGGTATGCCATTATTGGGTGTATCAGTGAGTATTTAGAAAGTAACAAAGTGAGTATGAAAAATGTGAGTGATGAGTTACAACAGCCAGCAAAAACTACAGGATAATATTAACGCCATCCGTATTGCATTAGAATGGAAGCAAGGTCAAATTCTTTCCAATGAACATGTAGCCGGATTACGGCGCTATGCAGGATTTGGAGGATTAAAAGCTGTGTTGTATCCGAATACTTCAAAAGAAGAATGGATAAAATTAAAAGCCTCCAAAGAAGATTTAAAACTCTACCCAAACATCATTGAACTGCACCAATTATTACAGCAACATTTTAATGAGGCTGAATATAAGCAGGCAATTGATTCCATTAAGAACAGCATCCTCACTGCATTTTACACTCCTGAGATAATTCCACAGACGGTGTTGAATGTTTTGAAAGAACAAGGGATTGAACCAAAAAATATGTATGAGCCCAGCAGCGGTGCAGGTGTATTTATAACTGAGGCTACAAAAGCATTTCCTGCATTAGAAAATATTACTGCTGTTGAAAAAGATATTTTATCGGGACGGGTATTGACTGCTTTAGGTAGTTCGATACCCGTCCCTGTTTCTGTTCAAATAAAAGGATTTGAAGAAACATCAAATGAAGAAAATAGCAAATCAGATTTAATAATCAGCAATATTCCCTTTGGGAATTTTAGGGTATATGATGATGCTTTTAAAGATGAAGCAATAACCGGTAAAATTCACAACTACTTTTTTGCAAAAGGATTGGATAAATTAAGAGAAGGTGGTTTGCTTGCATTTATCACAACTGATGCTTTTCTAAACAGCCCTTCTAATGCAGCAGCCAGAGAGTATGTATTTAACAACTCCAATTTTATAAGCCTGAATGTGATGCCTGATAATCTGATGAAAGAGACTGGCAATACAGAAGCTCCATCACATTTATTAGTACTTCAAAAGAATAGCAACAAAAAAGATATAACAACCAATGAGCAATACCTTATTGAAACAGTAGAAAAGAAAAATGAGTTTGGAACATATTCACAAAATAAATACATAGACAATTATCCAAAGGTAATCTTAGGTGATGAAATAAAAGCGGGTAAGAACCAATATGGCAGAGCCCATCAAACTATTTGGCAAAATGGGAATATAAATGACATATCAGTAAAACTTGCTGAATCCATTAGCGAGGGTCTCAACCAGCGGTTCAATAAAAATTATTTTGTTTTAAATCATGTAAAAGAAAATGATACACCGGGTAAACAGCTTTCTTATCTGCCAATGCCCGAAAGTAAGCCAGATAACAGTTCTGTGCAATTGGGACTATTTGATATAGCCCCGGCAGCTAATATTAACAGGGCTTCCGCTTACATCAATAACCTGGATGCAACGGTTGTACAAAGGCAATCTGCAAGGATAGTCAATGTCATAAAAACTAAAGACAAGCCAGAACA
Source organism: Chitinophagales bacterium (assembly GCA_038251675.1). Taxonomy (GTDB): domain Bacteria; phylum Bacteroidota; class Bacteroidia; order Chitinophagales; family Chitinophagaceae; genus Ginsengibacter. The sequence goes on from JBBSBD010000570.1 coordinate 2,249, forward strand.
CGAAGCTATTGTTATGATAACTGCAAAATCAATAGCATTTAAACAATATGCTTATAAACTGTATTCTAATGTTGATGAAATTAGTTTTCCTGCCAACTGGATGAATGCTTCGGCATTGCA
>JBBSBD010000571.1:0-2363 GCA_038251675.1 Chitinophagales bacterium
AATAAAAAAACTTTCGGTTTATTGCAGGTAGCTTTCGGTAACCTATCCAATAAGTATTTAGACAGGCTTGAGCGTAAAACAGATAGCCTTTGCATTGCTCACGGGCTCGGCTACCAATTGCTGGAGTGGAGCAGTTTTATAAGAACCACTATGCATCGTAAAAACTGGACAGGCTCAGTTAATATAAATAAGGGCCCCATGCTGAGAGAAAAATACATGAACCCTTCCACGATCATAAAGCAGATTGAAATGGATCCGTTGTATGCAAATACAAAATAGGAATGGTAAAGAAAATATATATCGCTATCTCCTGTAAATCTAATTCAGGGTTGCTTTTATTTCCGCACGTTTTTCTTTAATTGTCTTAACAAGTGTTTCCACAACAGACTTCACTGATTGAATTACCTCGGTATTTATGACTTCTCCTTTCTCATTTAACTTTGTCCGCACGAAAGGAATAAGCAATGAAGCGCCCTCTCCTATTTTTGCATTCAAAGCTTTGAACGTTAGCAGCATGGCTGCATGCGCCTTATCGCCACCCGTTGCCGCTGTAACCAATGCAAGAGGTTTATTATCTATTTCCCCGGAAGACACAAGCCAGTCCAAAGCGTTTTTTAAAGAACCCGCAACACCAAAAGCATATTCGGGTTGGCAAATAAATACTCCATCAGCTTGCCCGAGCAACTGCCTGAAGACTTCTACTTCGGCGGGTACTATTTCGCTATCATTAAAATGGGGTAGTTTACCAATGGCTTCGTAAAAACTAAAATCTATTGATCCGGGGAATAATTTAATTACATGTCTCACAATATTTGTAGCCGATGAGTTACTGCGAAGGCTGCCTGAAATTGCGACGATTTTTATTCTATTTTCCATAACAAGATTTGGAGATGCAATTTCGCCAATTTTATTTTCTTACCTCTCACATTTTCCTGTACATGCTAAAAAATGATGATTGGAAGCGAATCAAAATTACATAATTCCAAAAGTTCTGTTAATGCACTTGACATCGCAAACCTTTCTCACTACATTTGATTTTCATTTTCTTCAACTTCAACCGAAACGATAATCATACTTCTACATCCCAAAAAATGTTTACCGAAAAAAACAGGGATTAAAACAAGTATGTAAAGGATTTTAATCACAACAAAATCACATCGTTTTGAAATCAAAAATTTATCGCTTTTTAATTCTGTGCGCAGGCTCAGATGAAAACATTCTTCAAAAATGTCCGCGCTCGGAACATATTAAGCATGCCGGCTTTGGCGCACTTGTGCTGGTTCCGGCCACGCTTGGCTTGTTTTCCATGACCTATGCGATTTCCACGTTTGTAACAAGTCCGTACTTATATATACTTGCAGGGTTTGTATGGGCGGGTATCGTTTTTGTTTTCGACAGGTTCATTATCTCTTCCTTTCGCAAAAAAGGTTCTGTGTTAAAAGATGTAACCTCCCTTACTTTTTTATCGCGGCTTGTTTTTTCTGCATTTGTGGGTATAGCCGTTGCCCATCCATTAATCCTGCTTTACTTTCATGAAAGCATAGAAGTAAACATGAACGAAGTGGCGCATGCAAAAATGGATAGTATTGAAAATGTTTACCAGCTTCAGAAGAAAAGCTTGCAAATGCAAACGGATACAATTGATAGAAATCTTACCGGTCTTTCGGATACCATCCATTTGCAGGAAGGCATTCTACATGATGAAATAAAAGGCGTAGTAAGAGGTGATGATCGTACAACCGGCAGGGCTGGCGAAGGACCGACTTTTAAATACGATACCGCTTATCTCAACAGGTTGTATTATGATTTGGCTCAAACAAAAAGGGCCAACGAAGCAAAAAAAGCAGAGAATGATATTGCCCTGGTAAAGCTGGACTCGGCAAGATCATCTAAAATTACCAGGCTCACTTTCAGCCATGATTACCTGGAAAGAGAAAAAGCACTGAGCCGGCTCACCAATGGAAACAGCATTATCAGGATCACTACATGGTTCTTGATAATCTTTTTCATATTGGTAGATATTTTGCCTGTTACCTGGAAGGGCTTAACCAGCAAAGGCCCTTATGATGAATACCTGAACGAAACCGAATTGAAAATTAGAAATGACGTGCAGGAAAATATAATAGATTCAGAAACAAAATTTGAAATTCATAAGCTGAATAAGGAAAGGGAGTTGGCGGACCATATTGAGAGCTTACGGGTTGAAGAGCCGGAACGGGAATTCAGCAATGCTTGATGTAGCTCATGAAAACAGTGATAATCATTATCAATAGCGGGATATTATTTTGAATTAAAACCTCTCCCGATTCGACTTTCATGGTATCCTAAAATACCAGTTTTATTATGCATTTCATTCTCAAAAA
>JBBSBD010000572.1:0-2353 GCA_038251675.1 Chitinophagales bacterium
ACAACCACGATGTGGGGAAGTATGTCCATAAATAATTCTAAAAGTATCGGCACTGCAAGGCGTAAGAAGAAAGTCGTGCCTGCCAACGGTGTCATCAATCATTTCAAACATTATGTTGCTCCTGTTAGAATAAAATGAGTGGCCGGTCGAAAGAAAAATGGTTTCAGCATAATCAATGGTCCGTCCCGAGGAAAGGTGTTCGGCTGTGTCGTATAAATTATAACAGATAAAATCCGATACCTGCTCACCTTCAATATCAATTACTTTGAGACGTTCCCCTTTTTTTAGAATAAAAGAAACGCCGCTACGGGGTGATATTATTTTCATTTTCGTAATGATTTATTTGTAAGGGGCACTGCCATGTATCATCGTATTTACGGCCGCTGTATTGGTAAATTTCAGAGGATTCGCCGAAATCAGAAAGCATAGGATTGACAGAACCGGAGTAGGCTATATCGCGTTTTCTTACTGTTTCTTTCATTTTATCATACTTCCCAGTTTCACGCAATTCTTCAAATTGCTTATGCGGATTAAAAACCAAAGCAGGATATGCAAAACGCCTTAGAGGCCTGCTGCTGGCCGGATGCAGGGCTATGATAAAAAAAGCTTCTTCCCTGAGGCTAAAACTAAATTTGGGTGAATACGGATCGTTGTCAACTCTTGAATCGTATTTATATCTACTGGAGTCGAGGTCAGAAAGTGATTGCAGTCGCTCCCACATTATTTTATCGAACATACTTTCAGTTTCAAAATACGGCGCATTAAAAATTATCGTGGCAGAGTGATAACGCCCGTTCGAATTTTTATATTCATCTACATAGGAATAAAGAAATTCTAAAATCCGAAGGTCATCATTTGGGCAGGCCATATTGCCTGAGACAAAGCATTTTATTTGATTTTTTGCCAATGCAGCTTTCGCGGCGACGCAGGCAAAATCTTTATTCTTTATAAATGATAAATACGCTTGCTTTATTTTTTCAGTTTCATATACAGCTTTCATATCCTTTACCTGGTTTCTCAATTCCTGTTAAAAAAGTGTGCCAAAGAAAAATTGATGAAACGATAAACTGCTTGAATTATCTAATTGTCACAGGTAAATCTGTGTACTTCTCAGAGCGAAGTATCAGTGTAATCTGTCTGTCGGCAAGGCAGGTCTGTAATTAAAATATGTTCTTGCATATCTAATCATTTTATTTAAATTAACTTAAACAGCTTCTACATTTCAAAAGTCGCATCAAGTTTCTTAAGAAGTCTAAAATGTTCTTTGGCCCTTTTTAAAAAAGTGACTCCCCTGCGATGTTTCCAATATCGCTGCCCGTTATTATGATTCAACTTTGAAATAGTATATAATACTTTCCAGTGATGGAGTACGATCCTGTATGCTTGTATAAGACTGTTGCCATCTCCATAAATATGATGCGGTTCCGCACCGCTCCCATTATACTCAAGAATAGAAAAATTTTTGCCTTGCTTCAGATCTTCTATTGACAAACATTTAATATCGTAGCGGCCATAATAAAAGTGCTTCGAATAATTGCTAAGATCATCAAATACTTTTAGCAGCCTGGAATCTTTTTCATGTGCGAGGCTTACCAGTTTTCCGCCGCGGCTTAAGTTTAGCGCATAAGAAAGGCAATATCTTTCTCCTTTAGGAACAACATCTTTCAATCTCTTTTCATGCTTCATTTCCATTTCTTCAATTCTAAATCTCACTCTTGGGTATTGTATTATCAGCTCCTGCAACGTGGATCTTCCATCGCCTTCTACTTCTAGAAATTCTTTTTTTAGAAAGCCCGTAATATGCCCGGAAGATTCATTCGGATAACGGTAATAAAACACACTCACCTCAAGCGGATATTCGATAAGCTCCTGGATAATATAATCCGAATTCATGGCAATGTGATACTTTTGTAACTGTTCAATATTTTCAATTTTTCTAAACATAAAACCCATCATTCCTATATCTGGCTTTACCGCAAAAGGAAAGAAAAAACGGAATTCACTTACATGCCTTTCAATTTTTACAAAAGGCTCATCGTGTGAAATAAAAATACTTTTAGGATAACTGCCTGGTGGTAACTGCATGTACATTTCATTTTTACTTTCGCCTTCAAAGCCACCAAAAGTTAAAGTGGGATTAGAAGGTGTAAAAAACCAAAATGATCCTGAGCGCAGGCAATACCAAAGCCAGGCCGGGCTTATGGGAATATACTTTACCAGGTAATGCCAGGTTTCCCAATGGGTAATTCGATATAAAAAATCAGGTTGCTTCAAAGCCTTCAAAAATAAGAATGTTTATTTCCTCAAACACACAAAACTATTTCGGTCATGCCATTTTGCTTGATCAAGTTTA
>JBBSBD010000573.1:0-2342 GCA_038251675.1 Chitinophagales bacterium
AATCATAAACTGCACTATAGGAATTGCTGATTTCAAAGAGATGAAGCCAATTATAACAAGTGATTGTTATAAAATAAATGCCATCGGTTTCAGTTATTTGTTGCTTTGTAGCCATTGAAAAGTAAAATACAAAATAGTGGGATCTCTATTTACACGCCGAGTCCCCTGCGGGAGACTCGGCTGAGACAAAGACAAATTTTCATAAAACATTTATGAATAACAAAATAAGCATACGAAAATGAAACCCCGATGTTCGGAGAGAATTCAAATTATATTTACCGTACTCTCCTAATTTTCTGTCCCAGCCAAGTCACAAGACTATGCTACCAAGTTTGCGTTATGAGCAGAACAACAACAAGGGTATAATGCAAGAGAAAGCAAGTGTTATGCAACTCAGTAATAATTTACATGCCTGCAACTACGCAAAAGATTTCTTTGAAACCATTTGGAATTATTTCCCCTATTATCATTTTTGTACATAAGATTGGAGACTGTTCCCGAATGCCATAAGTTGCAAGCATGCCCAAGCTCGTGTGCAAGCGTGTTGATGCTATTTACTCCATCAGGATCTATCACTATCCAGTCGGTAAGGGGGCCTAATGAACAACCCTCTTTCCCTTGAACATTTCTTACTACAAAAACAGTAATGGGATATGTAAGTGAAATAGGAATTCCATTCCATCCTGCTGTATGTTTGGCAAAATAATTGCCGGCGTCACCAAATTCCTGACCGTAAAGATCAGAGCCGCAACCCGGTTCCAGCGCATCGTCTGGCGGAGTATCTGTAAGAGTTTCCACCCAATTTTCGGAATACTTATGAAGCTTTACATTGAACTTGTCCTTAAAAGTCGTTTTTGCAAAATTGATAGAATCGGTTAGCTGCGCGGAAGACATAATTGGTTTTCCCGTTAGCGGGTCTTTTAAAATAAATATGTGGATTCGCATATGCTTTTGTGGCCAAGCAAGAAAACCAAATAGAAGATCTAGTCCATTGGGGAAAATGTTATGAACTACTGTTATCACGATCCTTACTACCTGGCGTACCACGCTTTTTACAGCATGCCATACACTTGAAAAAAATCCCATGATTTTAAATTTTAGTTTTACTAATTATTGCTTACCGGTTTTTCTGCTGCTTCTGTTCGCATCTTTTAGAAAGGCAATAGAAAGCCGGTAATAAAAGTAGTAAATGGAATAAGCTTGCAACAGGTTTAAAACACGGAATTTCAAGTAGTGAAAACACCTTGCACGTTCAACAATAAGATGGAGGAATTTGCTTCCATTCTCCTCCCGTGTCTCTCCTCCTGGCTTTTGTGGTAAGGCAGGACACTGCTGCAAAGAGGTCGATTAAGTAACGAGATATCCATGACATTCTCCGAAAATATAGAACTTCGCTGAACTATGTTTATAATCTATCGGCCTATCAGCTAACTACTATTATCCTCTCCATAAGTGCGGCATAATTTTGAAAAGATATTCTTACACACAATCAATCCTTTTTAATTTAGAAGAAATTTTCGATATGGAATTTGGACGCGTTGAGCCTGAGGAATTGAATAAGGTTGATTTCAATCTTGCAAAAGAACCTGTATTCAATAAAAATATTTTAAGCGGAAAAAGAAATAAAAATGCTAAAGTATATATTGGTTGTGCAAAATGGGGAAGAACCGAATGGGTTGGAAAGATCTATCCTGAAAAAACAAAAGAAAAAGATTTCCTGCAACATTATGTGCGGCATTATAATTCAATTGAGCTGAATGCAACACATTATAAAGTGTATGGCCCAAAAGGCATTGAGAAGTGGAAAGAAAAAGCTGACGGCAGAGATTTTCTTTTTTGCCCAAAGATGTATAAAGGCGTTACGCATTTCGGAAGGCTTACCGGTAAAGATTTTTTAACGACAGAATTTCTTCGTGGCGTGCTTGCATTTGGAGAACACCTCGGACCGGTATTCGTACAGGTTAGTGATGCTTATTCTCCCAAACGTAAGGATGAGCTTTTTACATTTTTACAATCGCTGCCAACAGATGTACAGTTCTTCCTGGAAGTTCGCCACCGTGATTGGTTTAAAGGCGACATTGCAAAAGAGTTGTTCGAGCAATTACAAGTATTAAAAATCGGGGCAGTAATAACAGACACCGCCGGCAGAAGAGATTGCGCACACATGCATCTAACTATTCCCAAAACATTTATACGCTATGAAGGCAACAGCCTGCACCCGAGCGACTATACACGCATTGATGCGTGGGTAAAGCGAATAAAGTATTGGCTGAACAAAGGCATAGAGGATATTTACTTTTTCATGCACATGCACAACGAAGCAACGTCACCGGAACTCACTG
>JBBSBD010000574.1:0-2327 GCA_038251675.1 Chitinophagales bacterium
ATTTTGGTATTGCACTTTTATTATTATTGCTATGCTGCCTTTGAGCAGTGGCATCTTACGGTAACACTTACCGACCGGCTGATGGGCAATATCCGCAATACCGGATTGTTTAACAACTTTCATACATCGAAATTTTTTGCACTGGGATTTTTAGTGATTTCCCTGATTGGAGCAAGAGGCAGAAAGGATGAAAAATTAAGTTATAAAACAGCCTTCGTCCACATTACTTCGGGACTGGCAATCTACTTCATAAGTTATTTATCCTTATTACCAAAAATTGCCCTTGCAACCGCTGCGATGTTGTACATAAGTATTACGGCAATCGGCTACATGCTCGTGCTTTCAGGCGGCACATTACTGTCCCGTGTGATACAACAAAAGTTGAACAGTAAAGATATTTTCAATAAGGAAAACGAAACCTTTCCGCAGGAAGAAAGGCTACTGGGAAATGAGTATTCTATTAACCTACCCGCACAGTATAAGTTGAAAGGAAAAACACGTAAAAGCTGGATAAACATCATCAATCCGTTCCGGGGCCTAATGGTGCTTGGTTCGCCCGGTGCGGGCAAGTCTTACTTTGTTATTCGCCATGTGATCACGCAGCACATCAAGAAGGGCTTTACCATGTTAGTATATGATTTTAAGTTTGACGACCTTTCTAAAATTGTCTATAACACATGGCTAAAATATAAAACCAAATACCCGGTTGAACCAGTTTTTTACGTGATCAATTTTGACGACCTGACCCGCAGCCACCGGTGCAATCCGCTTGACCATGAAAGCATGACTGATGTAACGGATGCGGCAGAATCAGCACGTACTATTTTAATGGGGTTAAACAGAGAATGGATTAAGCGACAAGGTGATTTCTTTGTAGAATCTCCAATCAATTTTTTAACAGCCAATATCTGGTATTTGCGCAAGTATAAAGATGGTGAGTTTTGCACCTTGCCGCACGTGATTGAATTAATGCAGGTGGACTATGACAGCTTGTTTACAGCTCTGCGCACAGAAAAGGAAATTGATGTACTAATTAATCCCTTTGTCAATGCCTACCTCAATGATGTTATGGAACAATTGGAAGGACAAATAGCTGCAGCTAAGGTAGCCCTCGCAAGGCTTTCTTCGCCCCAATTATATTATGTGCTGTCCGGTAATGATTTTACGCTGGACATTAATAATCCCGACCAGCCCAAGATTGTTTGCATGGGAAATAACCCACAAAAAATTCAAATATACGGCGCTGTGTTATCACTATACGTAACTCGATTAGTTAAGCTGGTGAACAAAAAAGGAAAGCAAAAGAGCAGTCTAATATTTGACGAGTTCCCCACCATTTATCTTAATAATATGGATAGCCTCATCGCTACCGCCCGCAGTAATAAAGTAGCTACCTGTCTGGGCGTTCAGGACTTCAGTCAGTTAAGAAAAGATTATGGTAAAGAACAGGCAGATGTTATCATGAATATTACAGGGAATATTGTGAGCGGACAGGTTACAGGCGATACTTCTAAACAGCTTAGCGAACGTTTCGGAAAGATTATGCAGGACAGGGAAAGCCTGTCAATAAACAGCCAGGACACCTCCATTAGCCGCTCTAAACAACTGGAAGCAGCGATTCCACCATCGAAAATTTCTGCACTTTCTTCCGGTGAATTTGTAGGTATGGTAGCCGACGATCCGGACTGCAAAATTGAGCTGAAGTCGTTCCATTGCGAGATACTGAACGATCATGAAGCATTAAAGCGGGAGCAAGATAATTATAAGGAAATTCCAATGATCCGAAAGCTGGATAATGCAATGATACAGCGGAATTATTTACAGATTAAGCAGGACGTTCAGGATATAATACAATCAGAAATGGAACGGGTGTTAAGCGACCCCGGATTAAGCCATTTGGTGATAAAAAAGAACTGAGCACAATCTGGGACTATGGATTTTATAATTAAAGTAAATGTCACACAACAAAGGTGCCCTAATCTGTTGAAGAAGTTTTTCCATCTGGTTGTCAGCGTTACTATTTGGGCCTGTAAATAACCGTCAGAAGACATGGTGATATCGAAGATTACTTTGCCATGTTTGTACCTTATTTTTTTTAAACTTCTTTTCTAACCTTCATGCTTGTTGCTGCACGGCGATGCTTCAGTAAAAAATTTCTTCCGTAAAGCATATAAGATGTTATTACCGCAGCAAAGCAATGATTGGAAATAACATGTCTGGTAAAGATGTACCAACACAAAGCAAAGAATATATTGCACCGGTAATATCAATAACCAAACCTGCACAAGCCTATTCTTTTATTTGCTTAATACAGGAATAAGAATTAC
>JBBSBD010000575.1:0-2321 GCA_038251675.1 Chitinophagales bacterium
CCCATCGTTTTGACCTCAAAGGTGACTCTTTAAGAAAGAAAATAATTGAAAAATAATGCTTATCATTGTACTACAAATTCACTCTCTTTTAGGTGGCGCCGTTTGCGGTGAATTGGTGGCGCCGTTTCACCGTAATAATCAATATAATTGATTTGTAGGGTTTGAATATTCCAAATATTAAGACATAAGAATTTATCCCTAAAAAATTGATTTAAGGACTTTAAATTTAGGTTTGAAACTGATTTAAATGAAATGGAATCTTCGCATGTGGTGTTTCAAAGATTCAGTTGAGGGATGAAAATTTATATCATTTGGTAAGTTGATAAGTTGTTTATCAAATTGTTTAATACTGTATGGGGAGTTTGTAGGTTCGGAGAAGTTGTTGTTAACAATGACTTGAAATTGTTCATTAATTGTTATTAATCCACGATCAAAAGCTCTGTGTAAATTTGGACAAAGTGCAATTCCATTTGTAATACTATCATTGAAACATTCTGAAAATGGAATAATATGGCATGCATCAATAACTGATATATTGTCTATCACATCAATTCTTAATCCTGAAATACAACAAGTGTAATTGTAAATTTTAGGTATTTCTTTTTTAAAGATATTGCTTCGGATATAGATTTCTTCTTGAAACTCATCTGAACCAATTCTGTTTTTAATCATTAGTATTTGCTTCTGATATTCATTCTGAGTTTCTTCTAAAATTTGGGTTTTTATTTCAGTGAAATAGTTGTTGTTATCTTCATATTTATTAATTTTTTCAGGAAAGTACTTTTCAAGCAGAAACACTATAAGGATATTCGAATAGTATTCGCTTAACATCAATTCTTTAAGTTCTTCATCAATTTCTACATGATTTATTGCAGTAGTTAAATTTGAGAAGCTTCGCATTGATGATTTTGATTGTACCCAAACTTCACAGCCAATATTTGGAATTAATTTCCAAAATGGCTCTGATCTCATATAATAAAATGGAAGAGTGAATAGACATTGATGATTCGTACTTACGAGATTGTTCCAATTAGACTTAAATAAACCAACTAGTTCCGGTGTAATTTGTATTTGATTCGAGGAATATATGCTTTGTTGGAACGCTTGAATTAAACTTATCAGCAATATTGGCTTATGAGGAGCACCCCCATTTTTATAGTCCCTTCTTAACTTATCAAACAAAGAGCAATAATAGGTATGATCTTTAATTGGTAGCATAAAAAAACAATTATTCTATTAATTGGGTTTTGATTTTGCTATTATGATTATGTACTTATTTGCAAGATCTATTTTGATGTTTTTTAAGTTCACTTTTTGTATATACCGGTGTGTAATCTTCTAGACAATCTTGTAAACAATAAGTTTTATCTGAATTAGGGTTTGGTATATATCTTGGAGTTCCATCAGCAGAAATTTTAGAACTTGATTTCATAAATAAGAAATTCGATGTTGTCAAAAAAGCAATTGGATATTTTATATTGTTGTTGACTTTATTGTTCTTTGATATATTCTCCATTTTATGATGCCAATTTTATATATTTCTCAATAACTCTTTCCATATCATCTTTTAACCCGCGTTTGCGATTTAATAATGCTTTATTTTTTTGCATAATTAATAATTCTTGGATTAAATCAAAATCAGAACTATCATCTTTACAAACATTCTTGAGAAGGTCGATTTCTCTCTGAATTTTTTCGTCTTTAACTTTCATGTTTATTCCTTTGTTGTAAATATTATTATAGATGTCGGAAACCAGATAATTAAAATACAATTCTCTGTGCCAGATAACCTGTATTGCTACCAGTTCCTGATTGGTGATTAGTTCAATGTCGGGTTTATGCTTTTGTACCCTGTATTGAGCACTAAGTACTTCTTTTAAAAGTTTTGCCTTATAAGCTTCAGTATAAAAACCTTGATTGTGACCATCTTCTGTTACTGCTTCTTGTCCATTCCGTCTAATCGGCATTCTATTCTCAGAAATATTTCGTGCATCCACCATACTGGCACGGAGCTGTAGTAAAGGTGCTAACCATTCCAATCCTTTGTTAACAAGTGCTGTCATCGACTTATCTTCTTTGACAACCGTGCAGGTCCAACATCCGAATCGGCTTTGCCCACATGATGAATGACTTTTATCGGTCACAACAGTTGGACACTCATAATCATCAGCACTTGCATCCATGTAAATTTGGAATAATTTGGAATTATCAGCACCCCATGGTGAAGTCATTGTATTGATAATATACCAAACCTCCTCAAGATGCAGCTCTCGTATGGGTGAATAAACGTAGGTATTAGCCTGGTGTGTGTGCTTTGTTAA
>JBBSBD010000576.1:0-2316 GCA_038251675.1 Chitinophagales bacterium
TAACAGGCAATTACAATGATTCTGAATAATAATTATTAAAACCAATGGAATATGCCGATATATATGGACCGTCACGATGTATCTGAATCTGTCACAGCAGAAATGGTGGCGCAGATGCATAAAGAAGATTTAAAAATACAGCACGAATTTGAGTGCCGGGGGTTAACCTATTGGTTTGATGGAAAAAGGGGGACAGCTTTTTGTTTGGTAGAAGCACCTGATGCACAAGCTATACAGAAAATGCACGCTTATGCTCATGGCGAAGTACCACATGCCATTATTGAAGTGGATGCCAATATTGTGGAATCATTCTTAGGAAGAATTGAAGACCCGGAAAAATCACAAAATACAGAATTAAATATAATAAATGACCCGGCTTTCAGAACAATAATGGTAGTTGATATTAAAAGGATATATAGAAAAAGGCAAGATCATCACCAAACCAGTAAACCCCTGGAAGATTACAATAAGGCAAATATTGAGATATTTAACACTTTTGAGGGTCGGATAGTAAAGCAAAATGAAGAATATTTTCTGGTCTCGTTCAAATCAGTTACCAAAGCAGTATTGTGTGCCATACGAGTGCAGGCGAAATTTAAAGAATATGCACATGAAATTGAAAATACTGAATTACAAATCATAATTGGTTTAAGCTCGGGTGTCCCGGTTATTAAGGATAAATCCTTCTTTGAAGAAACCGTTCAAACAGCTGAACGGATATGTAATATTACTGATAACGGAATTATTGTTACTTCGCAGGTTAAGGATTTGTATAAGAGTGAAAATTCAAATGTTTTTGTTGACGGTGAAATCGTACTTGCATTAACCTTCGACGACGAAAAGTTTATAAATTATTTAATGGATTATACCGAAAAATCATGGAGAAATACCGAATTACAGGTTGAAGATTTTGGTAAAGCACTGGGTTATAGTAAATCTCAGTTATATCGGAAAATGATCGCTTTAACAGGCAAGTCGCCAAATATATTTTTAAAGGAATACCGGCTTCACAGGGCTCTAAAACTATTAATAAAACATTCAGATAATATTTCTGAAGTTGCATTCGATACAGGGTTTAACAGTCCGTCTTATTTCACCAAATGTTTTAATAAAAGGTATGGCCTGGGCCCTTCCGAATATATGAACCTCATGTATGCATAATTGTATTTATTTTGTGTATTTGTAAGTTTGAACCAAATTTACAAGCATTTGAACTAAATGTAATATACAATAGTGTTTTAGTTAAGTACCTTTGTTTCATTAACTAATAATTAATTTTACGATTTACGAACAATAAATTCGAAAGTCATTTAGAATTGATTATTATTTAGTGTACATATATATTAATATTAACTAAAACTTTGGAAATCATGAAAAAAATACTTATTATAGTATTTCTTGTTCTGGTAGCTGTTTATGCAGGGCTGGCGCAGAAATCAAAAAGCACTATTACCAGCAGTCTTTTTGACCGGCTTGGAGGTTCAGCTGGAATTTCATCCATTGTTGACGATATTGCTGAAGCGCATCTGAACAATCCGGCAATACAAGCCAGGTTCCTATATTTAAAAGATCAACCTGAGCGACTGGCAGTTATAAAACAACATACTGTCGAATTCTTTTCTGCCGGTAGTGGCGGACCTCCTGTTTATAACGGAAAAGACATGCCAACAACCCATAAGGGTATGAATATCACCCCCGCCGATTATATGTATGTGGTTGACGACATTATGTTGGTTATGGACAAACATAAAATCGATACAGAATCGAAAAAGGACGTGCTGGCCATTCTTTGGTCGTTAAAAGGAATGATCATTGCACAATAAATAGGTACAGCCTATCAATTAATATGTTCACGTTAAGCTTTGATTCACACATATATAGTACTAAATTGAGTATTGCCTGAAACGGATGCAGCAATATTATTCCAATCAGGACAAAAACATCCGCAATTAAAATGGAGGAACAAATATGAAAATTTTAAAAGATAACATTGAAATCAAAATGGAGATACCTGGTGCCGTTATTCGTCAGAAAACTGATTTTGGCGATGCTACCGGATTAGGAAAGATAAGCTGTGAATACTTCAGTCTTTCGAAGGGAGTAGATACAACGCCTCTTTTTATTGGCCTCGAAGGAAATTTATGTCAGTGCCCTCATTGGGGATATCTTATAAGTGGCCAACTTACTACCACCGATGCTGATGGCACAGAGGAGATTGTTAACGCAAATGATATGTTTTACTGGCCGGCAGGACATAATGTAAAAGTAAATGCAGATGCCGAGATTGTGATGTTCAGCCCTCAGCACGAGCACACA
>JBBSBD010000577.1:0-2306 GCA_038251675.1 Chitinophagales bacterium
AATCTGTAAAGGAAGCACCGAAATCCGGTGCTTCCTTTTACTTTTAGCCGGAGTTTTAACAAAAAATGATTTTAGTAATGATGAATATTATGGTCACCTTGCTTAATATTCTTTTCATTTTCAATAAAAAGAACTCATTGCGATTCTCACGATGCTGCCTGCATAACAATACCAATAAGGTTTGTCGCTCTTACTGGATTTACATTGCCTTAAGCTTATGCATTCCGGGAAAAGCGATTGAAGCGCAAAAGAATCTTGATTATTACCTTCTACAGGCAAAGGAAAATAGCCCCTTTTTAAAAGATTTTCAGTACCAAAGACGCAGTAACACCATCGATAGCCTTCGAATAAAGGCATCCTATTTACCCCAGGTTGATGCCAATTTCATGGGCCTGTATGCTCCGGTCAGTGGTGGCTGGGGATATGATGAAGCGATCACTAATCTGCATACAATTAACGCTACCGTCTCCGTCACACAACCCATCATCAGTAAAAGAAACCTGCAGAATCAATATTACACGATTCAATTGCAAAACCTGGGATTGCAAAATCAGTCGGATGTGACAGAGCAGGATGTACAAAGAGAAATTACAGGACAATATATTACAACCTATGGCGATTTGCTACAAGTCAGTTTCAATGAACAAATGCTCAGTTTGTTGCAGGACGAAGGAACATTTTTAAAAGCACTTGCAGAAAATGGAGTTTATAAACAAACCGATTATCTCGCTTTCCTCGTCACCCTTCAACAACAGAAATTACTCATTACGCAACTGAAGATTCAATATCAGAATGATCTCGGCAATCTGAATTACATCAGTGGAATCCAGGACACGAGTTATTCCATTCTTCCTTCACCGGATTTGAATTTAAATGAAATACCTCCGATTGGAGAAACCATATTCTTAAAACAATTTGGAATAGACAGCCTGAAGATTAAAGCCAGTGATGCGCAGATTGATTTTAGCTATCGTCCCAGGGCCAATGTATTCGCTGATGCAGGTTATATTTCTTCATTTCTGTTGACACCGTACAAGAATTTCGGATATAGTGCCGGACTTAATCTGACGATTCCTATTTATGATGGCAGGCAACGTGATTTGCTACATTCCAAAAATGTCATTGAGGAAGAAAGCCGAAAATCAAAGCAACAATACTTTATTACCCAATTCAGTCAGCAAACAGCACAACTGCATCAGCAACTTGCGATGACAGAAAAATTAATTGAGCAGGCTACTGATCAAATCAAATACGCCGATGGCTTATTGTCAGCTCAGCATCAACTGCTAATCAAAGGGGATGCCGTCATCGCAGATTATATGAATGCCATCACCAATGATCTGAATGCGAAGTACATTGTAACCCAAAACACAATTGCACGGTTGCAGATTATTAACCAGCTTAATTATTGGGACCGGAAAAAATAAACGTATATGCAGCTAAGAAGATATTCACCATTGCTTCTCTTTTTTATTGTCATCAGCTTTTATGGTTGTCATCAAAATAAGGAAGTGCCCTCTGCAGATCTAGTGGAAGCTGAAAGCGGTACGCCTGTCACCCTCACATCTGTGAGCCAGGGTCCCATGAAGGAAACCATCGAACTAAATGCAACCTCAACTTTTCAGTTAAAAACAATGATTAAAGCAAATGCGACTGGATATCTCCAGGGCGTAAATGCGCAGCTTGGAAAATACATCAATAAAGGCCAGGAGATTTTCACTATAAAAACCAAAGAGGCTGAAGCGATAGGGAATGTGATCAACAAGCTGGACTCTTCATTTCAGTTCAGTGGTGTCATCCACATTAAAGCACCCGGCAGTGGTTTTGTCACCACACTCAATTACAGAGCAGGAGATTATGTACAAGATGGGGAGCCATTGGCAGAGATCAGTGACAGAAATAGTTTTGCATTTATTCTTGATTTGCCTTATGAATTGAAGTCTTTCCTGAATAAAAATAAAGATGTGAAATTGAGACTCGCCGATGGTACAATACTTTCCGGAACCGTAGCCTCCAGCATGCCCTCTGCCGATTTAGTGTCACAAACACAACAGATCGTCATTAAAGTCAAAACTCAACAAGAAATACCGGAAAATCTGATTGCGAAAATTACACTGACCAAAGAATCAAAATCAAATACAAATTCTCTCCCGAAGGAAGCCGTACTGACAGATGAAGTTCAAAGTGAGTTTTGGGTGATGAAATTAATCGATAGCACGACCGCAGTAAAAGTTCGGATTGAAAAAGGATTGGAAAACGAAGGCCAGGTTGAAATACGGTCTCCGGCTTTTTCTCCAAATGATCAG
>JBBSBD010000578.1:0-2282 GCA_038251675.1 Chitinophagales bacterium
CATTTAAAACTTCGGTTAATTTATCATTTGCACTCATAGTTATTTATTTTATTTGAATATCAATTAAACTAAAATGATGCCAGTACAATCCACAATTGTAATAACTACCTTTATAGTGAAAACCGAAACCATTGGGGGAAAAAATTCCACTTTTGATTTAAAAACCCGTGGACAATTACTCCCTTATTGTAAAAGTTTTCTAAAAGTTTACGCTTGCTCAATAACCCTTAAAATATAATCGCATGATAGAAGTAATTACCGGCTTACCTGCTTACGTTGCTGGTTTCAAAGCCACAGGAAAAGTTACCAGCGATGATTACCAAACAATAATTTATCCACTCGTGGACAGTATTGCCAAAGCCTTCGGAAAAATAAATTACCTGCTTGTAATAGAAACATCGTTATCAAATTATTCTGCAGGCGCCTGGATTGACGATGCCATGTTGGGCTTGAAATATTTTACTAAATGGCATAAGCTGGCAATTGTTTCTCCTAACGATGGAATAAAAAAATTCACCGATGTCTTTGGCAAATTAATTCCCGGAGATACGAAAGGATTTAAAACAATAGATTTACCCGTAGCTAAAGAATGGATTTCCACACATTGACAAATCAAAAATTGATTATCAGAATTTGCTTCCGGTAACTAATATTAATAAGAAATCAATATAGATCTTATAACCGAATCTTTTTGCGAAGCAGTAAGTGAATAATTAAAATTATACAAAGAAGACTCCCAATCACCATAAGTTACATTTGGCAGCACAATAAATTTGTTTCCAAATGCAGAAGAAACCGCGTTTACATTTTGCAACCGTTCACCGGAATTTTTAACATCAAACAAAAAACTGAAATCTGCAAGGTTATCGCCAAGTAACATTACGACAGAATGTGTTGTTTCAATATTCTTTCTCCTGGGTTCTTTAGATGAAATGCTTTCTCTTAAAAAAATATGCTCATTATCCGCATTGGGGAAATTAAATTTCTGAAGATTTTTTAGAGTAACGCTCCGTTCGCTTTCATCGCGGTTTGTAATATAAAAAATTTCCAAGCCTTGGGTCGAAGCATATTTTAAAAAAGAGTACGCGCCTGGCATTGTGTCCGCCTTTGCCATTGCAGTCCATTCAGTCCACGATGCTGATTCATAATCTTTACCCTGCAATGTCTGGTGCGCCTCATAGGGACTATTGTTCAAAACCGTTTCATCAATATCAGTGATAATTGCTTTGGGCAAAGATGTAGTTGTCTTTATAATTTGATCAACCTTTTCATGCGCAATATTATATGCCTGGAAACACAATGCCCTGTACTCAGCGGCATGTTGCTGGTACGCTGTGGCAAAAATTTTTCCGTTGGTAACAAGGTTTGAAGCCGGTATGGCGGTAACATTTATTCTTGGCGCTATACTACAGGAAGAGACAAAAATCACGAGAAGAAAAGATAGCTTTTTCATAATAAGGGTTTAATGAAAATTATTTCTGCAAAATAAAAGCATAAAACAGGTAAGCGAAAATCTAATATCGAAACTTCATTTCCGGATTTGTTTTTTTCCTTCTTAATTTTATCAGAAGGTTTACATTTAATTAAATACTAAAATGGATTTTGTAGATTATTATAAAACACTTGGAATTGCGAAGACAGCAACTGAAGCCGATATAAAAAAGGCGTACCGAAAACTTGCAAGGAAATATCACCCGGATGTAAATCCTGATGATAAGGAAGCCCATAAAAAATTTCAGCAGATAAATGAAGCAAATGAAGTTTTAAGCGATGCTGAAAAACGAAAAAAATACGACCAGTATGGAAAGGACTGGAAGCATGCTGATCAATTCGAAAAAGCAAAGCAACAACAGGGCCGTGGAGGCTTTGGAGGCGGCGGGTTCGGGGGACCCGATTTTGGCGAATACACTTATTCTTCAGGCGATGATTCAGGCTTTTCCGATTTTTTTGAATCACTTTTTGGAGGCCCTAAAAGGACAAGGCAGCAGGCAAAATTTCGGGGACAGGATTATAATGCCGAACTGCATTTATCTTTGAACGATGCTTATACAACGCAAAAGCAAACACTAACTATCAATGGTAAAAATGTTAGGATAACAATTCCTGCAGGAGTGGAAAATGGCCAGGTAATACGCCTGAAAAACTATGGAAGCCCGGGTGCGAATGGCGGACCGAATGGTGACCTTTATATAACTTTTATTTTGAGCAACAACACAAACTTTAAGCGCGAAGGAAATAATCTTTATAAAGATGAAGACCTTGATTTATACACTGCTTTATTA
>JBBSBD010000579.1:0-2247 GCA_038251675.1 Chitinophagales bacterium
AAATCAGGCATGTCTTTGAACTTTGTGCCGGCAATGTTTTTCTTCCAGGCATCGTCCCAAATAGTTGTGTCTAAAACATGATGGTCGTTCATGTATAAATCAAGTTTGCCGTCATTGGATTTTATTTCCACATGATTCCATTGACCTCCGGGATTTACATATTGGTCGGATGTTGTGTGAAAAAGTTCATAGATGTCACCAGCCTGGCTTTTATAAACTTTACCATCTTCATTTTTTACATTGTCGCATACCTGCATTTCAGGGCCGGTGTACCATGTGTACTTATATTTTGCGGTGTCTTCTTTTACATAAAACATGATACCGCTGTTGCCTCCTTCCGTAATTTTCCAATCAAGTTGCAGATCAAAATTTCCATATTCATCGTTGGTTACTATATCGCCGCCATCTTTTGTTTGCCAGTCAGCTTTGGAGGAAGCATCGAGATGTAATGAACTATCATTTATATTCCAGGCTTTACCTACATGGTCTTGTCCATACGTGTGCCAGCCCGCGGTAGTTTTACCATCAAGCAATGGTGTCCAATCATTTTTAGTTTCTGCAACATCAACTTTGGCATCTTCATCAGTTTTTTTATCTGCTGGTTTGCAACCCGCGAATGCAACTAAAAAGATGGCAATAAAAAAAACTGTGTTTTTGAAAGAAGTTAATGCATAAGTCATTTTATTTTTTTTAAATCTTACGATTGTGATTGCTTTGTTTATTTGAAGCGCTTCTAAGTATGAAATATTTTCATCAATAAGTCAATATTATATTTATTATCCTATAATAAGGTAATACGGTTTCTCAGCAAGTGAGCCGGTTACTCTACTAAGGTTTAATCAGGCACATCACAAACCGTTTTCCCAACAGGAAGCGAAGCTTTAATAACCAGTTATTCTAAAGCTCTTTCAAAAAATGAAATAATTTAGAATAAGAATAGGAAAACCTTAGTAGAAGTAAATAGTTATTGGTTACAACCTTATTATCTTATTGCAACTCAACAGAATTTTATTACCTATATTTTTTTTTAACGGCTACCCTAACTCAAAGAATTTTTTTTGATCATAAATTCCCTTTTTTCATTTCATCTACTGCATAGTTTGTTGCCCTTGCGGTTAATGCCATATAAAATATAGAAGGGCTTTGATTTGCCGTGCTGGTCATGCAGGCACCATCTGTTACAAAAACATTTTTACAGTTGTGAAACTGGTTCCATCCATTGAGCAAAGATGTCTTCGGATCCTTACCCATTCTGCATCCGCCCATTTCATGTATGTCTCTGCCCGGCGCCCAATGATTATCGTTGTGACTAATATTTTTGATGCCCATCGCATCAAACATTTCGCTCCCTTGTGTAATGAAATCTTTTAATAGTTTTTCATCATTATCATCATAATCAACATTCGTTACTAACAATGGAATACCCCACTGATCTTTTTTGTCCTTGCTCAGCGCAACATGATTCGTTTCCTTCGGAACGGTTTCGCCCTGCATGTACATATACATTCCCCAACCGCCCATCGCTGCGAGATTATCTTTATAAGCTCCGCCAATTTGTTCAGGAAGTTGCTCCCCATCAGCACGGTTACGATAACAACCCATAAATGCCATATAGCCTCCTACAAAATCCATATCATTTGAATGAAGATTCCTGAAGTTCGCCATCATACTTTCTGAAGGCCGGCGGCCATAATAATATTTATCAAGATAACCTTCCACTTCACCACCCACAGAGCCGCGGTAGTTTTGAAAGCAAACATATTTTCCAAGCAACCCATTGTCATTTCCAAACCCGTTAGGGAAACGATTGGAAGTTGAGTTAAGCAAAATCAAATTCGTGTTTAATGCAGAAGCATTCATAAAAATAATCCTGGCAAAATAATCGGTTGTCTCTTTTGTATTCGTATCAATTATTCTTACACCAACCGCTTTCTGTTTTTGCTCATCATAAATAATTGAATGCACAACTGAGAATGGTCTTACAGTTAAATTCCCTGTTTTTTCTGCCCATGGCAAGGTAGATGAGTTAGAGCTGAAATACCCGCCAAACGGGCATCCGCGCATACACTTGTCGCGTGCCTGGCATTGTCCCCTGCCCTGCTGGTGATGAATATCTTTTGCCTCGGTCAATTGCGCCCATCGCCCATGTATCATAAACCTGTCCTTATACTTTGAAGCCAGTTTTTGCTTCATATCTTTTTCAGGACAATTCATTTCAAAGGGTGGAAGGTATTCGCCATCGGGCAT
>JBBSBD010000580.1:0-2247 GCA_038251675.1 Chitinophagales bacterium
CATCTGCAATGTGAACACCAATCTCATATTCATCCTTACCAAGTTTCTTTATAGAAATTGCGTCATCAAAATCTTTTGCATCAGCAGGGTCAATTGTAAAAGTGAGTTCGCTGCGATAGTCTCTCCTCTTACCAATCTCATCATCGTCAATTCTTCCATCGAGCGCATCGGCCTCTTCCAGCACATTTGAAGAAAATTCAAGCGGAAAACCATTTTGAATAATGATCTCCTTCATGGCCATATCACCTTTGTCCTTCGCCTGGAGCACCGCAACGACTGTACCCTCCGGTTTCTTTTCTCCATTTTCCCAATTGAGAAATTTCACCACTACCCGATCTTTAGATACTGCGCCATTAAGGTTGCGGGTACTGATATAAAAATCAGGTACCGGCTTTTGACTATCTGCTTTGAAAAATGCGAAGTTGGCACTTACTTCTATTTCGCCTATAAATTCGATTTGCTTTCGCTCAATCACATCCTCTACAGCACCTTCTATTCTTCTTCCATTCGACTCCTTTATTTTCACAGTTACTGTGTCGCCATCCATAGCTTTGTTGAAATCATTGGGGCGCACCAATACATCTTTGTCTCTTCCCTCGGCAATTACATAACCGATACCGGAACGTGTAATTTCCAATACGCCTTTTATCAATGACGAAGGCTTTTTCTTTCCTGTTTTTTTACTCATATAATTCTTTCACCACTTTTAAATACACATCTGTTGCAAAAATGCCGTGTGTGTAAACGCAATGTACATAATCTATTGTTAAACAAAGTTAAGGAGATCAGTCCCAATAATCCCTTCAATCGAAATTTTAAAGTATGGAAGTTATTGCCGGACGACTGGAAAATTATAATTTGTAAGTTTTGCGTAAATACAGAATTTTATTAGTTGTGAAAAAATATTAATTGTGCTTTTCAAAATTTAGGATCACACATTCTAATCCAGATAGCTATTACAAATTATTTAGATATTAAGATTGTTAGCTACCTTTGGCAGCACGTTTTTTAGCGTGTTATTTAACCTTTTAATATGCCTGAAACACCTGGTTTTTCATCTTCATCCCTTAATTATTTTGAAGCGCTCTTTAATAAAACAGAAGAGAATAATATTCTTTTATTGAATACGGAGGGGATCGTCTTAGCCATTAACGATGCATTTACACAACGCTTTGGGTACAGCCATTCTGATATTATAGGTAAACACCTGAGTGTATTATTTACAGAAGAAGATAAAAGAAACGGGAAACCGGAAAAAGAAATACGTGGGAGCCTGAATACAGGGCAAGCCTTTGATAACAATTATTTAGTTGCTAAAGATAAATCCGTAACCTGGGTATCGGGAGAATCGGTACTTGTAGAAAGTTCGGATGGAGAAGCTAATATTTTAAAAATCATACAGGACATTCAGCAGCAAAAAAAATCTGAAACTTCACTGGATAATTTGAATCAATTTAGCGAAAACATTCTTAGCTCGATAGAAGATGTTGTAGTAGTGCTGGACGAAAGGATGAATATCGTAAAAACCAACCGGGCATTTTCTGCATTATTTAAAGACCTTGGCCAACCCGCAGAAAAAATGAATTTCGCAGACCTTATTAAACCCCACGACGCCTTTGAGCAGGTTGAAAGAAATATTCAAAACGCAATAAGTTCCCGCGTAGGGTTTTCAAATATTTCAATTGAAATAGAAACAAGCAACGGAGAAAAAAAGGTATTTGACATCAATTGCAACCCGATGCAAAACACCAGTGGAGAAAATAATGTATTACTGGTGATCCATGATATTACGGTGCATAAACAGGTAGAGCGTGAGAGAGAAGATGTAATCGGCTTTGTAGCACACGAGCTTAGAAACCCTCTTGCAAACCTGGTATTATGTAATGAGCTCATTAGCGAAGCCATTAAAGAAAATAATCCGGAAGCAGCCATTGATATTCTTCAAAAAAGTAAAAACAATGTATTCCGCCTTAACAAAATGATTGCCGAGCTTTATGACGCCACAAGAATTAATTCAGGAAACTTAATCCTTGACATTTCAATGTTCAACTTTGGCGACATGATAAAGGATGCCATAGAAACGATAGCAGTATTGCATCCATCTTATAAAATTGTTGTGAAGGGAGACGGTGAAAAAGAAGTGAAGGGCGACAGGTACAGGCTTATACAAGTAGTAACCAATTACCTTAGCAATGGCATTAAGTATTCCAACGGCAATACGGAAGTTGTTTTAACCATAATACCCGG
>JBBSBD010000581.1:0-2175 GCA_038251675.1 Chitinophagales bacterium
ACCAAAAAGCCCTGCCAATAGTTTTTAAGCCGGGCTTTCTTATTGCGAACTTTCGGTTATTGTTCTAAATCTTGGCTGACGTTTCTCTTCACAGAACTTTTATTCTTCTTTCTCGTCTTTGATTAATGTTTTAAGTTTTTCAGCAAGTTCCGGAGTTGCAGAAACACCGTGTACTTCCAAAGCATGTTGAGCAGCTTGATTTAATACCTCTTCCTCGCTATTTCCACAAATAACGCCTTCACAGTCGAAGCCGGCATCCCGGCAGTGTAATGTTTTCATGATTTGTGTTTGTTTATTTTTAGAAGATTTGTTACTCGATGACTTAATAGGTAAACATCCTGTCACTTTCAACTGATAAACGAACCAGTACGTTTGGCGAGGCAAACTCAGCGGGCTTGCCCTTTATATCCGTTTCTGTTATCCCTCTTGCTTTGCTGGAATTACCTGACAAATAAAACTTACCGCCCCCTTTCACAATGGCCTCGTAATGCTCACGAAGCTTTCCCGTACCAACACCCGTTAGTGTGTCCAGAACAGAGTCCTGCAATAATTTTACGGCATCACCCGCTAAGAAAAGTGTTACTGTATGCCCATCTTCAAGGGCTGTTTTGGCTACTAAAAAGCCAAGTGCCGCCCGTGTTGGATTTTCTGGCCCCTGGGTAATATGTACCAGGATATTTAACTTCTTTGAAGTAGCCTGGTCAGCCTGTGCCAGGCTACCGAAATGAAACACAATTAAAAATAAGGTTGTAAAACATAAAATTTTCGTGTTCATAATTTTTAGATATTAAGGATTAAAAAAAGCAAAGCTGAATTTGAACGATAGTGTCTTTTTCATCATTCAAATTTTTATGGTGTAAAGATTGACCATGGGGAGGTAGCAGTCAATAACATCTTTGTGTAACTGTCGCCCATCATCTTTCTGCCTGACTGGTAATTTAAAAACTGCATCAGCATATATAAACATTTGCATTTGACCTTTTCAATAATTTGTTACTGACTTTTAAGCAAAGTTGTTGCATAACCATTTTTTTGTCTTCGTGAAAGTTCAGCTACAAAGGCATGCTCCACAATGATCGTATCGCTGGTTATGCATTGTACAAATTGCCTGTTCACCAAATGAGAAAGATGAGTGCTGACAAAACCAAACGGCTTCAATAATACTTCGCAAAGGGGGACGGTTTTTTCAATAAAGCGTAGTACATACATTGTTTGCCTTTAACCGGATAATCTCATCCGGCATAAATAATGTACTCCTGTATTCTCAGCTAAAGGAAAGCAGTAAGTATTTAGTAAATCTTGGCTAACTACTTTTTACATAAACTTCATTTTTAAAATTAAAAATAGTGTTGAACCAATGCTTCAACGGCTTTTTGCAAGCGCTTCAATCTTCTCAATTAACCTGGCGATCTGTTCATCCTGGGCGCTTATCCTTTTGGTTTGAACTTCTATTATCTGCGATAGCTCCTGCACCGATTTTACCAATGGCATTATGAACTGGCTGTAGGCAAGGCTGTAATGGTCTTTATCATTTGCCGGGGCATGAACGCCATCAAACTTATACCCCAATTCGTTTGCTATTTTCTCTACATCCTGTGCAAGAAATCCGGTGTGCAACTGCTTTGCTTCATTGTATAATGCAGGCTTTATGTTGCTGGTATTGATGATACCTGTCTTTGTATAGTCATCTAACTTTTGTTCATCAAAATAGTAAGTAACCGGTGTAAGCTTTTTAATAAATTCCATTCCCGGAACATTGCTTTGTATGTTGTATTTAAACCGTGCATCAGAAGGAAAACTATAAGCCACCTGACCTTCAATAACTGTAACTGTAGTATTACCAATTCGTACTTTATTGCTTGCATTTACAATTGCACCATTACCAATAGCGGTAGCGTTGGTTAAAGAGCCGCTGCTTACACCAGCAGCATTACCTATAGCAGTGTTATTGCTTCCTGTTGTATTTGAAAAAAGAGTTTTTGAGCCAACTGCGGTATTTTGAATTCCAGTATTATTAAATAAAGCGGAATCACCTACTGCCACAAGATTCGAAGAGATAGTATTTTTAGCTAAGGCTTTTGTACCAATTGCTACATTACTAAATCCTGTTATATTCGAATAAAGCGCAGAATCTCCATTTGCGGTATTATTATTTCCTGTGGTATTATTTAAAAG
>JBBSBD010000582.1:0-2148 GCA_038251675.1 Chitinophagales bacterium
CACGATAGTTTGTAAAGCAAATTCTAAAGCATCCTGGTTTAATTTTCCTTTTAGCCTTATGATATCTGGAATATGATATTGAACACTTCCTTCCATCTGGTCTATAAACCAAAGACGCTCCTGGCTGAAGGATAGTGGAATTTGTGCCGGACGCGGTGTAATAATTTCAATAGAAGCCAATACTGCGTTGTCTGTATTATTTGACAATTGTCCCGCAAGTAAAGCGACGGTAGGAAAATCAAATATATCACCGATTGGCATTTCAACTTCAAATGCCTTGCGTATGGCAGATACTAATCTAACGGCTAAAAGAGAATGGCCGCCGAGTTCGAAAAAATCATCGTTAACGCCCACCTGGTCTACTTCAAGTACATCTTCCCAAATTTTTGCAATCTTAGCCTCTATATCATTTCGAGGAGCTATATATTGCCCGCTCATCACTTCACTTGCATCAGGATCCGGCAAGGCATTTCTATCAACTTTACCGTTTGGTGTTAATGGAAAACTTTCCAATTCCATCAGCAATGACGGTATCATATACTCTGGTAGCTTCTCATTTAGATATGAGTTAATACCTTCTTTATCAAAATGACTCTTAGGAATTATGTAACCAATTAATCTTTTATTATCCTGTTTATCCTCTTTAGCTAATATAACGGCCTGGCTTACCAGATCACATTTCTGTAATACGTTTTCAATTTCACCTAATTCGATGCGATAGCCTCTTATTTTAACCTGGTTATCTGCACGTCCAATAAAAGAAACATTACCGTCAGGAAGATATTTTACCAAATCACCGGTATTATACATTAGCTCATTTTCCTGTTTGGAAAATGGATTTCTTATAAACTTTTCTTTTGTCAATTCGGGATTATTTAAATACCCCCTTGCCAGGCCGTCACCAGTTATGTATAACTGGCCAGGAACTCCAATCGGACATAATTTTAAATTTTTAGTAAGCACTAAAACTTTGGTATTCGAAAATGGTTTGCCTATCGGAACAGTAAATTCATATTCTACACCAGGCTCTACTATGTGTAGCAACTTACCAATAGTGGTTTCAGTAGGGCCATAATGGTTAACTATTCTGCACTTGCTACCAGATGCCCTAATCTCTTCAATAACTTTTTGTTGTAGCGTCTCTCCACCAAATATGATAAGTTTTTCAGGAAGAAGTAACTCACCATCGAGGTTAAGTACTCTCCAGTGAGAGGGGACTATTTTTAAACAGTCTATCTTATTTTTTGTAAAATATCCATGCAGCAATTCAATATTGCTCACAGATTCTTTTGTAAAAACGTGCAAAGCGCCTCCAGTAGCAAGTGATCCGTAAATGACTGTATTACCTAAATCGGTAGCTATTGTAGATACAAGCGCAAATGTCCCGCATTCATTTATTTGCGTTTTTTGTATTAAGCCTGAAACATAATCTGTAAGGTTTCTATGCTCCACCATCACTCCTTTTGGCATGCCTGTAGAGCCCGATGTGTAAATCACATAAGCAAGGTTTTCGGGCAAAACTTTTGTTGCCAGATTTTCTTTAGGCTGATTTGTTACATCATTTATTTCAACGTATTCAATTCCTTTTTCTTTAGATAAATTGGAATCAACACTTTTGCCGGTAACGATTAATTTTGCCTGGGTATCCTGTAAAATATAATTTATTCTTTCCGCGGGAAAATCGGTATCGATGGGGACGTATGCTCCGCCTGCTTTCATAATACCCAGCATGCCCACGATCATGTCAATGCCTCTTTCCAAATAAAGGGGAACTAAATCTTCCACAACGCCTTTGCTTTGCAAATGGTGAGCTAATTGATTGGAGCGTTCGTTTAACTCAAGGTATGTAAGTTGTTTACCTTCAAAAACGACTGCTACATGACCAGGCGTTTTTACTACCTGTTCCTCGAATAAATCTATAAAACTCTTCTCTGTCATTTCTAGTGCGTTAGTTAAATTCCATCAGTAATTGTTGCTCTTCCGCTTCTGTTAGCATTTGTAAAAAATCTATCTTTTCTTCCGGATCTTTTACCACTGCCTTAAGCAGTTCCCTGAAGTGAGCCGTCATCCGCTCTATCGTCTCTGCCCTGTACAGGTCACTGCAATACTGAACATTGCCCATTAGCCCATTTTCCGTTTCATTGATGA
>JBBSBD010000583.1:0-2147 GCA_038251675.1 Chitinophagales bacterium
GGGTTCTGTTGGCATTGTGTGAAATTTTTATATATCTATTCAAAGGTAAAGTATTTATCAGTAATGTTGCTGCGAAGAACGGACTTTGTGGCTATTGGGTAAATAAAATGTGAAATAAACAAAATTGGCTTTATCGCCTATTGCTTTTGTTAAATCGAAAAGCCTGTAGAATAATTGCAATTGTTCGCTTCTTAAAGTCAGCATTCCGAATTTAAAACCATTGAAATGCAAAGTCCTCAAAGTAAAGTATTGTTACTTTTGAATAGAAATCAAGAAGTATCCTATATTTGTTGATGTTAAGCAATTCGCTATCGAAAATTTATAAAAGGAATTACCTATACCAATGAAATTTTTTCAAAATTCAGTACTTAATAAACACCTGAAAGCACAGGATACGGATGCAATGAAAGATGCATTCATGAAGTTTGAAGCGTATTTTCATAATCCGGAAATACAGCAAAATATCAGAGACGCCAAGGAAGAGCAATTCCAGGAAGGCTTTTTGCGTGAATTATTTGTAAATGTGCTTGGATACAAATTAAATCCTTCGCCAAACTACAACCTTACTTCGGAATTAAAAAATGAAAAAGGTGCTAAAAAAGCGGATGGTGCCATTCTGCTGGGAGGTAAGGCTTTGGGTGTAATTGAACTTAAAGGACCCGATACCAAAGATCTTGATCGTATTAACGTCCAGGCTTTTAACTATAAGAATAATCAAACCGGCTGTATTTATGTAATTACATCTAATTTCGAAAAACTCCGATTCTTTATTCATCATTCGGTCGAACATCTGGAATTTAACCTTTTTACATTAACCGAAGAAGAATTCCAGGTGCTTTGGCTGTGCCTGGGTGCCGAAAACCTATTGAAAGGAATTCCTCTTAAAGTTAAAGAGGATAGTTTACTGGAAGAAGATAAAATTACCAAACAACTGTATAAGGATTATTCCGCTTTCCGCACCGCTTTGTGGGATAATATGGTAAAGAACAGCCCGGAGGCCGACCGCCTGCTGTTATTTAAGAAAACCCAGAAATTACTTGACCGGTATTTGTTTATATTTTTTGCTGAGGACAGCGGTTTGTTGCCTCCAAACTCCATTTCGAGGATTATAAACCGATGGGAACTGCTGCGTGACGAAGATGCCTTCAAACCGCTGTATAGTATCTTTAACCAGTATTTCGGGTACATCAACACCGGCCGAAAAGGCAAGACAACGACTGACGATATTTTTGCTTACAACGGTGGATTGTTTCTGCCTGATGATGTACTGGATAACATTGTGATTGATGACGACATACTGTATCCGCACACATTGAAACTTACCAATTACGATTTTCAGAGCGAGGTGGATGTAAATATCCTCGGGCATATTTTCGAAAACAGCCTTAGCGAAATTGAAAATATTACAGCTGAACTTGAAGGACAGCAGGTTGACAAAAGTAAGAGCAAGCGTAAAAAAGACGGCGTATTTTATACTCCAAAATACATTACCAAGTACATTGTTGATAATACGGTCGGCAAGCTTTGCGACGAGAAGAAAGCCACATTAGGTATTATTGATGAGGAATATGCCAAAGGGCGAAAGAACCGCAAAAAGGATACCATCAAAAGCCTGTCGGATAATTTGCAGACTTACCGCGATTGGTTGCTTCATATTACCATTTGCGATCCGGCCTGCGGCAGTGGTGCATTTTTAAACCAGGCTCTCGAATTTTTAATGACAGAACATGCTTATATCGACGAACTGAATGCACAGCTATTTGGCGCAAGTATCGTTTTTCAGGATATTAGCAACCATATACTTGAGAAAAACATTTTTGGGGTGGATATTAACGACGAAAGCGTTGATATTGCCAAGCTTTCGCTTTGGCTGCGCACCGCGCAACGAGGCCGTAAGCTCACCACACTGAACCACAATATTAAATGTGGCAACTCACTTATTGATGATCCGGCTGTGGCTGGCGACAAAGCATTTAACTGGCACAATGAATTTCCGGCTGTTTTTCATGAAAAAGAAAAGAAAGCCTGGCATATTACCACGGCAACCCACAATTCGCGATATTCGCAACGTATGTTCGATAACCATGTGGTAATGGGTGACCTTGTGTGGTTCGATGAAAAAGATGAAATAATAATTACCGAAACTA
>JBBSBD010000584.1:0-2131 GCA_038251675.1 Chitinophagales bacterium
AAAATTAAATTGAATGAACTCGTCAATATCTCTATTTTGACGCACCTTACGAATTATATCCTGCTAGGTTAACCATTCTAGGGCTTTTATTTGTCATTCGATTCATTCATCAAAACAATTAAATGAAAAGTCAATTATTTGCAAAAAAGAGACATGAAGACCTGATGGCCCAGGCGGCCGCTTCAACGCTGAAAAGGTCTTTAGGGGTTTTTGAGCTCACCATGCTTGGTATTGGAGCCATCATCGGCACCGGGATTTTTGTATTGACGGGAGTTGCGGCTGCAGGCACACCTGATGCTATGGGGGCAGGACCTGCACTCACCATTTCTTTCATGGTGACCGGATTTGCATGTGCTCTTGCTGCCCTGTGCTATGCTGAATTTGCAGCTATGGTCCCTATTTCAGGATCTGCTTATACGTATTCCTATTATTCTTTTGGTGAGTTGATGGCGTGGATCATTGGTTGGGATCTTGCACTGGAATATGCCGTTGGAAATATAGCTGTGGCTATCGGGTGGTCAGGATATTTTGGAAGATTCCTTGAGGGATTTGGCATTCATTTACCCGGGGCTATAAGTGCTGCTACAGGAACAGATATGGTTCAGATACCCACCGGTCAGTGGGTTGCGCTTACGGAAGGTGTCAAGACTGAATTTGCCAGTGTATGGCAGGCTTTTCCACATGTCACTGCGATGTTGAATCTGCCTGCTTTGATCATCACCTTATTGGTTACCATCCTCCTGGTGATCGGTATCAAAGAATCAGCTCGGGTCAATGCAACGCTGGTCGTGGTCAAACTCTGCCTGATCGTATTATTTCTTGCTTTTGGATTACCTCATTTCAATCCACATGTTTATTGGGAGCCATTTGCACCCAATGGTTGGAAAGGTATTATGACAGGAGCTGCTCTTGTATTCTTTGCTTATGTCGGTTTTGATGCGGTAAGTACGACGGCAGAGGAAGCCATAAATCCGCAGCGTGATCTGCCGCGTGGGATGATTTATTCATTACTGATATGCACTGTTTTGTACATCATCGTGGCAGGGGTACTTACGGGAATGGTTCCATTGAGTGTACTGGGAAATGAGAAGCCTGTAGTGGCCGCATTGTCTGCGGTAGGGGAGAATAAAGTAGCTTTTATCGTCGCCATGGGTGTGACATTCACGATGCCCACTGTATTGCTTGTCATGCAACTCGGTCAGATCCGGATATTGTATTCCATGAGTCGTGATGGTTTGATCGGTAAGAATTTTTCTAAAGTACATGAGAAGTTTAGAACGCCTGCGTACGGAACTATTCTTGTTGGTTTGGTTGTCGCCATTTTTGCAGCAACTGTAAATATTGGTACTGCGGCTGAGCTGACAAATATCGGGACACTGTTTGCATTTGTACTTGTGGCGATAGGTGTATTTTTATTGAGGCGCAGCGCACCGGATATGCCGCGTAAATTCCGCGTACCTGCATATCAGTTTGTGTGCGGAGGATGTGTAATCATCTGTCTTTATCTGATGGCATCTTTGCCCTGGTTGACATGGGTGCGATTCTTTGTATGGATGGGGATAGGCTTTATTGTCTACTTCACTTACAGCAAAAATCACAGTAAGGTGAGAGAGGAGTTGAATAGCAGGCCTTCGTAAATAAGCTAAAATGAAAAACTAAATGAATGGGACTGTAGTCAATACTTCAGTCCCATTTTTTATTATACTTTTTTAATTCTGAATGGATCGGATATAATTAGCCACGTGTTACAATCCGTGGTTAATAATGAAGTGGAAAATTTTCCGACTCCGGAGGTGGTTAAAAGGATCTTTATATTTCAGTAGAACGAATAACGCAATTATTGATTTCCCAGGAGAAACAACAGCTCTTCTTTCCTCCTTCGTGCGATGGGAAGTTTGGCGCCATCCTGCATGACGACATAT
Organism: Chitinophagales bacterium; assembly: GCA_038251675.1. Classification (GTDB taxonomy): domain Bacteria; phylum Bacteroidota; class Bacteroidia; order Chitinophagales; family Chitinophagaceae; genus Ginsengibacter. The sequence goes on from JBBSBD010000584.1 coordinate 1,923, forward strand.
CCACCATCTTCTTTCAAAAATTTTCGGATTTGTTTTGTGTTTACGATGTGGGACTGGTGGATACGGAAAAATTCAGGTTCAGACAGGATATCATCAAAGTCTTTCATGCTCCGGTTGACAAGATGTTTTTCTTTTTCCTGCAAATGCACATAGGTATAATTGCCGTGGGCTATCAAATGGATGATCTCACTCGTGCTGATAAAAATCAA
>JBBSBD010000585.1:0-2114 GCA_038251675.1 Chitinophagales bacterium
AGTTATTTCATCTTTAATAAGACAACCAGAATCACCAGCCCTTCTAATACTTACAATTTGAGAAATGCCACCTGTTTTCGCGATTGTAAAAGCTGCAGCGATATCTATTTTATATAATTTGCCGTCAGAGCTGGTGATGAATGCATACCATTTCCCATCTTTCAATTTCACTATTACGGGTTTGCCCTCGATCTCTCCGCCTGTAGTGTAAGACCCTTGAAATGCACCGGTGGAAGCTGAATATAAATATGCGGTGCTGCCTCTGACATCTACTACGAAACCATTTTCAAAACAATTTCCGGCATACACCGCAATTTCGCCGGAATAAACATTAGGTTCTATTCTCCCCCAATCATAATTTACTTGTGATTGCACTAACGTGGGGTGTGAAGCAAAGCCACCGATTAAAACAAAACAAATGAGCTGCCTGGTCATGTAAAAAGAGTTTAACGTAAGATAACTAATTTGAAGATTATTTTGAGCTACCTATTCACCGGTGCTCGAAAAGGTAATATCGGCGGCCTGGCTTGTGCCGTTAAGTACTGATCAAATTTTAATAAAGTCACTCTTAAAATTTTATAAAGCACAGGAAGCTATCCACAAAACCTTTGCTTCATTCCTGCGCTATCCTGCGTTTTCACTAAGGTGTTAAGCATTGCCGGAACTTTCGATTAGAGATTACACCAATTGTTTCTACGTATTTTTTCGATGCTAATAAAAAATACACAATCAATAAAAAAATGGAACTTTAGAAATCCTAATCTCATTATAATATGAAAAAAATAATTACTGGTAAATTAACTGCGTTTATATTTTTTGCTTTTACCTTTTGTGTACAGAATAAATTAATAGCTCAACAAAATGTTTCCATAAACAATGATGGGTCTGCGCCAGATCCTAATGCCATACTCGATATAAAATCGGGTACTAAAGGGTTGCTGATACCACGGATGGACAGTGTGGCAAGAAAAGCAATTGTAAAGCCTCCGGAAGGGCTTATCGTATTTGACACGAGTTACAATACCATTTACTATTATGCAGCAGGCCTGTGGAACAGTGTAGGAAGCAACCTATCAACCATTGCTTTCAGGGCGATAAAGACCACAAATTTTACGACATCATCTTCTAACCCTATATCTTTTGATAGTGTAGATTTTAATATTGGCGGTGGCTTTTCAGGTGGATTTTTTATTGCTCCTGTTGATGGTGTATATCACTTTGATGTGGCAGCTGCTATACAAACCGCTGGCTTATATCTACAACTAAGCCTCTACAAAAGCTCCGGTGGAGTGGGCTCACGGCCATTTACTAACCTGGTAAGGCCCCGCGATGGCCTTACACAAACAGATGTCATTAACATTACGCTACAGTTGAAAAAGGATGATCTTATAAGCATTTGGGTAGAACCAGGATTGGCAACAACTGTATCTGGTTCTTCTCCTGATCTAACTTATTTTTCAGGCTTTAAAGTAAATTGATCTTTATTAAAGAAAGATAACAGTATAGGTTTTTCCCGAGCCGTGTCTACACTCCGAGCCACAGCCTGGCGGGGCATGGCGGCAAAGCAAGAAGAAGTTCGGTAACTTAGAAATTGTCTGTAAGAATTCCGATAGAAACAACTGAAGGCATATACTATATCACCTTTACCTGTAATGAACGGATGCCATTGTTTGAAATTACCGACAGCTATGACGTTGTGTATAAATGGTTCGACCATCTGAAAACAGGAACCATAATGTAAGAGGCTACGTCATTATGCCGAACCATTTGCATGTTCTTATTGAGTTTTCAAATTCTGTAAAAAGTATCAACACTAATAAGCGAAGTATTTGCGAAAAAATCGAATGTCTCTTTTTTTAATAATTTATTTTAACAGATATTGCCTAAGGCAAAAGATTTACAATTGCATTGAAGGAGGTATCATTTAATTAAACCATTACAATTAATAACAAAACCAATAGATATGACTTTAGAAGAAAATAAAAAAATTATCAATGACTTTATTGAGGAAGTAATCAACAGGAAAAATTTGAATGCTGCCGATGTAATTGTATCAGAAGATTTTATTGAACACCTTCCTTTTCCCGGGCAGGGGCCGGGCAGAGAAGGATTAA
>JBBSBD010000586.1:0-2085 GCA_038251675.1 Chitinophagales bacterium
GTCAACAAATGTATTTTCTGCTGAATTGAAATGCATCGCCATGGTATTGAGGAAAATTACTTTGCTGGCACCCATCATCAGATCAAACGGACCGGGCGTACCTGTTACCGACATCGGAGCGGGGAACGGATCGCCATCAAACACTGAATGGTAAGCAAGGTGCTGAGGATCATTAACTGATGGATCCATCATATTTTGGAAAGCTGTTGTAGCCCAAAGAAAGGATAACTGGTCGAAAAGCTGGCTGCTGGCATCGGTAACGGTGAGGACATCAGGCATAGGAGGCAACATATCGCCCATGGCTGTTTCGGTAACAGCAATTTTGTGCGGGAAATAACGTATACCATTGGCCGGATCATAGGTCATAGGATCAACCATACCAAGGGCAGTCCCGTCGTAAGCCAGTTTTGTTAGTAAAAACATCGTTTTATTTATTGATTCAGCAGTCAGCACCTGTCCGATAAATCCATCCATATTATTGCCTCCGTAATAAATTCCGTTATCCGGATCGAAATTTGAAGAGCCGGTTAAATCAGGGCTTATAATGCCATCAGCGTCAATAGTGTTATCGAGTGAATTGTGAAAAGCGCCAAGCATATCCTGTGCCCAGAAATACTGTTTCAGCATGGTTTGCCCCATGGCTGCGGGGTTAAGTGTTTTATCCATTTTGTTCCTGTTCCACCGTAGCGACGAAAAATCCATTTGAAAATCGGGTGCAACCGTTTGTGGTAAATGCATGTTCCCGGTTTCGAATTCAGCAAACTGTGGAAAAGGATTGGCCGGAGCCATTTGATTGGCTAACATGCTGAAATGACCAATCATTTTCATAAGCTCATCGTCCTGATTAAAACCGTTGGTCATGCCACCTGTATATGTGCCATCGAAACCTGAAGGTTCCATTGCGGCCATTTGCTCAACCATTGGCGACCACATAATGTGAAGGCCTATACCTGATCGCGAAATAACTGATCCCAGCAAGTATCTGGAATACTCATAACCTTCGATACCTGTGGTGTATGAGATTGAATCAGGTGAATTCAAAACCATCGGATCAAGATCGTTGAGATTATATCCTAAAGATTCGGCAAATGGCTCACCGCTTTCGAATAATTCATTAGCCAACAACATCTGATCGGCCGTTTTAAAGGTAGAGTCGTTTTTAATGACAACCTGTGATTGTGCTATGTTGCTGATCCCGAAGAATGCAACTATAAGCAGAGTAGTAATTGTTTTTTTCATGGTTTTTGATTTTTAGTTAGTGAATTTTCTTTACAACTAAATAGTCAATGAAAAAGGAAAACCTGACAAAAAACTCAATAAACCTTTTATAGAAAGCCGTTTTTGTAAAAAATAAAACACCGGCAAAAGCAATTGGATTGCCAGTGCCGGTGAAAGCCGGATGTCTTATTTAAATGGAAATTAAACCAGGAAAGTCTTGCCCGTCGCCTGAATAATACAGAGAAAAATGTTGTGGGAATATTTATTGAGCTCAGGCTAAATTGCAGTTTAGGCGCTTATTTTGAAGCACTCTCAAGTTTTTCAGTTATTCTTTTTTTTAATAAATCAATATCTACTTCAGGGTTGTGAGGCTTATGTCCTGATGCAATACCTTTCTCAAGGAAATAACTTTGCTTTTCGTACCGGGTACAGGCCTCGCACATGGATTTATGCATCTTTAATTGAAGCTTTTCGGAAAAGGTAAGCTTAAAATGCATCTTTTTTTCAATTAATTCGGTGGCTTTGAGGCATGAAAGGAACAGGAAATGCATTATTTGTTTTACCATGATCTTAATTTTTAAACCAGTTATTTTCGACGCAATCCCTTAATTGTAATTTTGCCCTGTGTATAATTTGCCATAGATTAGTCGGAGCGATATCCAGTTCCTGACAAATATCTTCCCCGTTTTTATCCAAAAGGTATTTTAATTTTACACAGGTACTCCATTTATCAGGTAAGGCATCAAGGCATTTCTTCAGAACTTCCTGGAATCCGCTATCATCAAGTAAATGATTCTCTTCTTCATGCCAATCATTCGGTTTTTTAGACTGCTGCCAGCCACCGTCGGCATCAAAGAAATTTAAAAA
>JBBSBD010000587.1:0-2064 GCA_038251675.1 Chitinophagales bacterium
AAAAGCAATATTGATGCGATTATAAGCATTAATAGCAATCACTGCCATTGTAAGGTCAACCAATTCGGTTTCAGAAAAATACTTTCTTGCATCTTCAAAAATATCCTTCGGAACCAAACCACTTTTTATAACTGTAAGTGCTTCTGCCCAGGCTAAGGCTGCTCTTTCTTTTTCCGTGTAAAAGGGTGCTTCACGCCAGGCATCCAGTACATAAAGGCGTTGTTCTGTTTCGCCATTAGCTCTTAAATCTTTGGAGTGCATATCGAGGCAAAAAGCACATCCGTTAATTTGCGATACCCTGAAACAAATCAGATCTTTTAAAGGGGTTTCCAAAGACGATTTAGTTACGCTTTGTCCGAACTCATTGAAGGCATTAATAGCTTTGTTGCCCAATGCAAACGGGATAAATCTTACTTCCATTTTTACTTATTTATAATTGGTAATTTATTTTACACCGTAATAATGCCTGAGATTTAAAAAATTGGACATGGAATGCAAATCTTTTATTTAGTTAGATTAATTATTGGAATTTTAATTTACAGTAATCCTGAAGCATAAGGGAAAGAGTTTATTAAAAACAGAAAGACTTTAATAATATTGCTTCACTATTGTCTTAGTCATGACAAATTTTTTGATTTAAGTTCTGTAAGTATTTTTGACAACCTTTCAGTTGTATTTTCCCAATCGGTCACTTCGCCTTTCTCTATTGAGAGTGCAAATTCCATAAATGCTGCCGGATGATTCTGACGCTTTTTTGTTTTGATATTTATTGGTATAAAACTTGTCCAGAGGGCTGCTTTTAAATGTGTTTCTTGCTCATCTGTCATTACCATTTCAACAAATAATAGCTCATCCGTTGCATTTGTAAGAGAGGTTTTTATCTGCACTATTTCCTGGTACATTGCAGGCCGCAAGTAAATTATATTATGGCTTTTTATCAGCCACGCTAAATCCTGTTGAAGAAATTGGTTTAAATCAATATTATATGCTTCTTTTAAATGGTCTTCCCTGGCATTGAGAAAATAATCCAGGTAACGGGCATTGTTAAGATGCTCAAACAGGTCGCAGTCGCTAAAACGAATTTTGTAGGTAGATGATGGAGATTTATTCATGCCTTTTATTTTAATTACTTAATTAATGTGTGTTCATAGCTTTTTTGCTTTTTAATTTCTTGCAAAAACAATACTAATAAACGACACAATATGAAACACAGCACTGAATATACTCCAACTGCCAAATTTATTTAGCAGTGTTGTGAGTTGTACTTCAGTAAGATCATTGGAATTCTTCCATAGTTTAATCATAGCAGGGAAAGCTCCAGCAGTACCAACAAAACCTACTATTGTTGCAATTAAAGAAACGGCAATTGCACTTTTTATTTCAAAAGGCTGATTTAGTTGATATGCTACAATCAATGACCATACTGTAAGCAATAACCCTAAAATTGTAATTGCTGCATATACCTTTACTCCTTTCTCTTTGTAATGAGCTTGTATAAATTTTGAATAAAAAACAATTCCTAACCGCTTCCTTACAGGTAGTGTCATAAGTGAAACACCGAGAATTATACCTGCGCCTATGCCACGTAAAACTGTAGTAAGAATTATTAAAAATGAAAATCCATTCATTATTTAGGAAGATGTATTTTTTAAAAAACTTGATGTAAAGTTTTATTCTTTTTTATTTCGCTTCGGAGTTTTAAGAAAGTAAACCAGCCGGCAACAACAGGCAAAATAGCGGTGTACATTCCCGGCGAATAATGAAATGTACCATCTTCCATAAAAGGAGAAATGAAATGAGAAAATTCGGCGAACATCATTCCGAAAAGAAAAGTGCTTAGCAGAAAATATCCAAAACTCCAGCGCATTAATGTCATGACTGCTCCAAGCAGCCATACGATTGGTGCGGCAAATGCGGCAATAATTAAAAAATTATTTTGGCTTACATGAAACCCGGATAGTTTTTCCAATGTCAACTCAACATGCGATACATACTCTTCATAGACATGGATAATAAAACAAATGACTGTTACGAGGTATGGGAGAAGGATGACATCTGGTTTCA
>JBBSBD010000588.1:0-2060 GCA_038251675.1 Chitinophagales bacterium
GGAGTAAATTATTTTCACCCCCATTATCTATGTACGCTTCACCAAATTCATCAAGCACAACCGCATACGCGGAGGTATCTGTGCCAAGTCTTTTTAGCTCTAACTCTTCGTATGTAATTTGTCCTACACCAAACCCATTACTATATTGCGCATTCGTTGAATGCGGTAATAATTGAAAAAGCAGCATCAACAATAGGCTTTGCCCCAGGTAGTATTCAATTTTCATTGCAACGGTTTGCGTTAATTTTTTAGTCTTTATTTATCCACAAATGTCAAACTTATATAACACTTACCTAAAACTTATATAACACTTAATAAAAAACGATTGAGTAATTTTGAAAATGTAACTTAAATCATTGCAGTAAAAAAAACTATTCACTAAGTTGCTGATCCTGTTTAATTTTAGGCTTAGTTTAATTCTTTTTGAATAAGTCTTTAGGTAAATAGCTTAAAACTCATCTGGCAAGAATTGTCAGGGTGTTTTAATAGTGTTTTTAGGCTTTAAATCTGTAATACCAATGAAAAGGGTATTAGTAATAGAAGATGATGAACCGTTATGCTGGCTCTTGGAGAGGATTCTGAAGGGGGAATATGAGCCGATTATCATGAGAAATGGTTTAGAAGCGCTTTCCTGGTTATCGGATGGCAACTTACCCGATCTTATTATTTCGGATGTAAAAATGCCTAATTTAGATGGAATTGAACTTTTGGAAAATGTGCGCGCCAGTGGAATTTTGAGGGATATTCCCGTGATAATACTATCGGCTTCTGATGAACCAGAGCAACGAAACCGATGCCTGACTTTAGGAGCCAGTAATTATTTGATTAAACCATTTGAACCTAAGTTACTTATCGAGGAAATTGAGAATACATTTAAAAGACTTAAAAATCCCCTTTCAATTGAACGATGAGAACTGAACTTGAAACTACTGTGAAAAATTTTCAAAAAGCTGCAGCTTCAAACACTGCAACTCGTATTATTCTTATAGAAGGCGGTGGCTCAAAGAATAAATCCGAATACATACAGGATGGCTGGCACTTCTCTTATATGTCGATCGAAGAAATCTCTTTGAGCCTTCTAGATGACGGGCTGCTTCCAGATGCAATATTTATCGAGCCTAATGCTGTTCCACAACAAATGGATAAATTATCCCATCTCTTAAAGAAATATGAAGTTCCGTTTATTTTGTATACAGAAAAGTACGATATCAAAAACAAAGAGAAAGCACTTCAATTTAAAGTTGATGACTACCTTTTCGGAGCCTTTACCGATTCTATGCTAACCAGGCTAACGTTTATCAAAAAAATAAAATCATATAAGAACAAAAGAAATAATAAGCCGTACGAGTTTGCCAAGATTCAACCGATGCAGTCCATTAAAATTTGGAGGCTAAAGAGGTTGTCCGATATTATTATTGCTACAGCAGCGCTAGTAATTCTTTCGCCTGTTATGATACTTGTTGCTATCATAATAAAATTAGAATCGAAAGGTTCTATTTTCTACATTTCAAAAAGGGCTGGCTCAGGCTATAGAATTTTTGATTTTTATAAATTCAGATCCATGCGTTCAGGCGCAGATAAAGAACTTAAAGATCTTAGTCATCTTAATCAATATGGCGAAAGTGGTAAGGAAACAGATTCCATTTTCTTTAAAATCAAAGATGATCCGCGCGTGAGTAAATTTGGTATGTTTCTCAGAAATTCAAGTCTGGATGAGTTACCACAGTTACTTAACGTATTGAAAGGTGACATGTCCATTGTAGGCAATCGCCCATTACCGCTCTACGAAGCTGAAAGATTAACCAAAGATCAAATTGCCTGGCGTTTTTTAGCCCCAGCGGGAATAACAGGGTTATGGCAGGTGACTAAACGAGGCAATGCCGATATGTCGTTAGAAGAACGTATTCATCTTGATGTTGAATATGCTATGAAGAATTCTTTCTCCATGGATATGAAAATCATTTTATCAACTTTCCCGGCCTTATTTCAAAAGGAGAAAGTGTAGTAGCTTTACCCCTTTACCGTAATTGGTTTCTTAATGCTGGTTTTTGAGTTTCTAA
>JBBSBD010000589.1:0-2055 GCA_038251675.1 Chitinophagales bacterium
AAAGATAATCGTAAAGCTTATATAATGAAAAGTGATGGTAGTTATCGACCTGCCGATAGGCGAGGGAGGGCTATTAATAGTCAGGAACAGCTATGCCAGGAGGCTGGAATTAGAGCTGGTAGCTTTCTGTAATAGATGAAGTCAGTATAGTAGATAAAGAAAACTTGGCGAAAGCCAAGTTTTCTTTACTTTTACACACAATCAGCATACTTATCAACAAACTTATTAACAAAGTGGTGTTAAATGTGGATAAGTTTATAAAAACGTTATAATCAGTCGCAAGAATAAAGGGCTTTTATGGCGAGATGGGGGTAGGACCTGTGGATAAAACCCTGTGGATAAAGTTATCCACAGGGTTTACGGGAGAATACTAAAGAAGATTTGGCTTATACTAACAAGGATATTGCACTGCTAAAGCATCGAATAAAGTCATCCCATTGTCGCTGAAGCATCGTATGCCTGCTTTTACAATCACGTATTATATTTTCTAAGAAATTAAAAAGACGGCAAGTTGTATAATTAAGTGCCGTAGGATGTAAAAATAAACGACTCATGGAAATCCAGTGTATAATGTTAAGCGACCAAGCAAAAACATTACTGGAGGAAAAACCATGAGTCAAATAGATTATACAGTAGACAACAGAAAAAATAAACACCTGACGGAACGAGAACGCTATACAATAGAGATTCTATTGAAGGAAAGAATAGAAGCAAGTGAGATCGCCAAACGATTAGGAAGACATAAGAGGACGATTGAAAGAGAAATGGCAAAGGGTAATTTGCGTCTATTGAACAGCAATTTAAGCTACAGGGAAGAATATTGTGCGGACCGTGCGCAGGCAGTATATAACGCCAATGCAACTAATAAGGGAGCCAATTTAAAGATAGGAAACGATCATCAGTTGGCCAAACATATTGAAGAAAGAATCATCAAAGCGAAATATTCACCAGATGCAGTGATTGGGGAAATCAGGGCAAAGGGCTTGGTGTTTAAAACTAGTTTTTGCACGAAGACGCTATATAATTATATCGATAGCGGGATTTTTGCCAACATAAGCAATAAAGATTTACCTGTTAAAAAAGATAAGAAAAAAGGCAATTACCGAAAAATTAAAATAGCACATAAGAATTTAAAGGGCACGAGTATTGAGGAACGACCCGATCATATCGAACTACGAGAGGCTTACGGACATTGGGAAATGGATTGTGTTGTCGGTCCACGAAGTGGTAAAGGTGCAGTATTGCTGGTTCTGAGTGAAAGATGCAGTCGTGAAGAGATTATTTGCAAAATGCCGGGAAAAAACCAGGAAGCAGTCAAGGCGGCGTTGGATAAACTGGAGAGAAAATACGGTAAGCGGCGGTTTAGAGAAAAATTTAAAACGATTACAGTAGATAACGGCAGTGAATTTTTAAATTTTGGTCAGATTGAACAATCGGTGCATGATACGCTAGCACAAAGAGTTAAGGTATATTACGCTCATCCGTATAGCTCTTGGGAGCGTGGTACTAATGAAAACATCAATAAAATGATCAGGCGATTTATTCCAAAAGGTAGTGATATCGGTATAATTACGCATGCAGAAATTAGGCGAATCGAACGATGGATCAACAACTATCCACGACGAATTTTCGGATATCAATCGGCAAATGAAGTATCAAAGAAAATGAGTGCATAAATATTGTTACAGTTTCGGTAACTGTCATAATATTGCTCCCTTAGATTAAAGAAAATGACCTCACATTTACACTAAAGTGCTATTGTTATTATTGATAGCTTTAAAATACGGTCAGTCAAAGGTGAAGGAATGCCCGTTCCAAAAGGTTTACTGGACTGTTAGGTTCGCATATCGTTCTTAGTTTTCACCATGGCAACCTTCCGCTACGCTAACACGCCGCGGGCGTAAGATTAATACACACTAATTTTCTATGAAACAACTATCCTGATATCTGGTGGGTAGCTAACGTATACACTTTAACCCATCTGTCAATGACGAGCGTATCTGGAAAGAATAATTTAAACAACACAGGTATTGTTATCGATTGTATCAGTAACCA
>JBBSBD010000590.1:0-2048 GCA_038251675.1 Chitinophagales bacterium
CCCGATGAGCAGGAACTTTACCGTTGGCTATCGATTGGCAAAAGGAGAAAAGTTAGATGACATCCTGGCCGATATGTCGGAAATTGCAGAAGGTATTAATACGGTTCGCATCGCAAAGAAATGTGCTGACCATTATAAAGTGCGGGCGTTGATTACAGATCGGCTTTACAAAGTTTTATTTGAGGGAATGACTGTGGAAGAGGCGCTGGATTTTTTGATGCGCTACCCGCTTAACGTAGATATAGATTTTTTGTAATTTATTAATCTTTAATCCTAGAATTTGACGATTTTATCTTTTTGAGTCTGTATTCCATAAATTGGTCATATTCCTTGACCCTTTCAATTTTGTTAGCTCTACATGCCGAATCAATCTGAATATTGGATGGAAGTTTTGAATATCCGGATTCTCTTATTTCGCTCATTAATAAAAGCATAACATTCGAGTATTGATCAATTGCCAAAAAAGCATCTTTCCGAGCATTTATCCATCTTAAACTATCACTCATCCCCTTTCGAGAAACATATTTATCAGAATAATATCTATTGGATGTTTTTTCAAATAAACTTTCTCGTTCCAATAAAATATCCTCCAAAGGATCAGAATAAATACTTTGTGAAATAGATAAGGATGAGTATATCATCAATAAAAGAGTGATAATCGCTTTCATTCCATTAAAATAAGTAATAGACAACCATTTAAATTTACCTGTAATGTTAAATCTGCCAATGTTATATCAAAATCGCAATACGGTGATTGGGGATTACTGCAATTAGGCCCTTCAAATATTCGAACTAAATCTTGGGCATAGCAACCATATGAATTATTAACACATTGATTATAAGCTGCTTCATTTACTGGTAATCGGTAATTAGCAAACTTAACTTTCTCAAACTCATTCAAAATTTCGACAAAAACTGAACCAAATAATTCTTCGTCCAACTCTGGATTATTTAGGGACTTTATTACCGCAATCAATGGAATAGTAACTTTCCTATTATAGTCTGAGACAAGTTCATTCATAATATCATTACCAACTACCGTGTTAATATGATTAAAACTTTTCAAAACATCACTTGACTTTCTACTTAATTGGCTCTTATAGTCATCAAGTTCCTTTTGAAGGCTAAACTTTCGATCTAAGCTTAAGTTTTCAACTATAGATTTCATTTTTACACGGCTGCTTATCAATTCTATAATCGCATTCTCAACTACAGGATCAGATGATAGTCGCTCTTTTAATGATTGGCTATCCCAATCATTTTTACTAATATTCAGTTCTGGTGAATCACAACTTGCCAAAAACACAAGACATGTGATAAAAAATAGCCTTTTCATAGTTTGGTGTTTAGGTGATTAAAGAATTGAAGTTACGAACAAATTCAATTTTAGCAAAATGCTTTAAACAATCTGAAAAACTTGCCAATTATGAATGTTATTGAATAAAATTTTATGTCGATGTGGGAACCCACAAAAAAGAAGGGTAGAATAAAGATATACTGAATAACCCTCTATCTAAGCCAAATAAATTGGACTCAAGAACTATAGATAGGCGACTCCAATTTCGTTCTTAACCTTCTTACTTATCGATTTCATGACTTCTGTCGAAAGTGCGAGTTTAGCTTTAGTAAAATTAATATCTCCCATCGTATTCATAGGCACTAAGTGAATGTGGGTATGCGGTACTTCTAAACCAATTACTGCCACACCAATTCGCTTGCACGAGACTACCTTCTTCAACCCTGCTGCTACTTTCTTTGCAAAAACCATTAAGTCGGCAAGAGTTGCGTCATCTAAATCAAAAATATAATCGACCTCAGCTTTTGGAACTATTAAGGTATGACCTTCAACCAACGGCATAACATCTAAAAAGGCAATAAAGCGTTCGTTTTCCGCAACAATGTAACCCGGAATTTCGCGGTTAATAATTTTTGTAAAAATGGAAGCCATACTTAATGCGGTCTTATGCTGTGATGTCAAGGACTTCAAATTCCATTTCTCCGGCTGGTGTTTTTATAACTACCTTATCGCCTTTCTTTTTTCCAAGCAA
>JBBSBD010000591.1:0-2045 GCA_038251675.1 Chitinophagales bacterium
AAAATTCTACTTTGTCCGCTTTTATAACAGACTCGGAGGTTAAGCATTTGCTGTACACCAGATAGAGTCCATCTCTGCCCTGACAATTTCATCCTTTTTTGAATAATGTCTCTGTTTGCCGATTCAATTGCGCCTGATCCGAACAATAGCCCTTTTTCCTTAAAAAGTCCATAGTTAATGCGGGTTTCATTGTTTTTCAAATAGTTGTATAATTTCTGTTTTTCCTTTTCAACTTGTTTTTGGCTACAGGGTAGCTCAGATATGATTTTCAAAAGCTCTTCTACCTTTTTGCCCATTAAAAGATCGATACATAACTCCACCCATTGTTTTGATCGGTGTCCATCTTTGGCGTAGTATATGTTTGAAAAAGCGAAAAGATGTTCCTTACAATGATACAAGTCAAGTATTTGTGTGCTATTGGGATGATATTCCTCTATCCATTTCCAAATCCATCTTGCACCGTCGCAGATAAACACCAAAGGACTTTTGGTCGGGAGAACCTCAATTACCTTTTCAAAAAAAACCTCATGCCCTCCCAGATGTGCAACATACATGGAGTGCCCGATATAATTGCGTTTTTTGGAAATCTCTTCAACCCTATCGCTGGATTGAAACATCCGCAGTAGCTTGACCTCTTTCCATGATTCATTTTTTTCTCGCGTGAGGATCATGCTCCCGTCCATCATGGCATAGGTCACCCCTTCTTTTAATGGCAAACGTAATTGAATGGCATCATTATGGGCTTGACACCAATCAATCTGCCCTAAGGATTCTCCGTAGTGATGGCATAACCGCTCTATCTGTTTTGCATTTGTTTCTACCCCAAGTAGTTGTACTACTTCCTCGTTGGCTTCTTCAAAAGTCATCTTTGTGCCAGCTCTGCATAAATGTTCCTGTAGGTAAGGACTGATTTTGAACCCGCCGGGAGCAGTCGCCAAAGGGTGGATTTTAGGTAAACAAATATTGCCAACGCTTGTAAGAATGGTAATGCGGTCATTCTTCGATTTTGGTAAATCCCCAACTAATTGTTGATACACCGAATGTTCAAATTCCTTGAATATATCATGAAATGAGGATTCAAACTGATAGCTTGAACAGTCTTTATTGATGCTTTTCGATAAATCTTCCAGTAATGATGCTAAATCAGCAAATATTTCATTTAAATTTGTTGCCATGCTCTTTGGAGTTAAAGGTTATACTTGTTTGTATTTTTAGTTGATTTACAAAGGTATAGCCTTTTTTCTATTAAATCGGAATTTTGTCGTACACCCGATCTTTACTGCTCTGTTTCTGTGCAATAAATTGTTTATGAAAGTAGTCTTACCTGATCCAAGAAATCCGGTAACAATCAGAACTGGTATTTTAGGCTTTACTGGCAATTTAAATGATTTGATTTATTTATAAACTACAGGATTCACTAAAAGTTCGTTATTAAAGTTAATTCATTTATTTCAATCAAAATTGAGATTTTGATTATTTTTATGGCAGTCTACTCCAATTTACGTCCGGTAATGTTGTCGACATTTTTTTTCTATTTCCGCTGGCTGTCACTCGAATTGAAGTTTTTCGGATTGTGAATAGTTTGTAAATGAAAAAAATACGCCCAGAAATATTGATGAATAGTCTAATAGAAATGGTGTTTTTCAAATGGATGATTTAAATTATATTTCAGTATTCCCTGATCATTTTATTAAAGTCGAGATGCAGCGATTTCCCGTTGTAATTAAAAGTAACGGCGTCGGATTTCTCTTCGGCTTTGCAATACGGTGAGTCATATCTCTGATAATTGGTGTTTACTATTTCCCCGTCCAAAACAAAATCTCCCATATAAACCAAGTGGTAATTTTTGCCTCCCGATTGGTAATTCAATTTCAAAGTTTCAGGATTAAATTCAATTTTATTGCTTTGGACCCTTTTGCAAAAATCGTTGAAAGAACCATCCTCATATTTTGAACCTGCTTCAGTAATCCAAAAGGTCTGTTTTCCCTGTTGAATCAAATCATCTGTTGTACCTTCCCTGAATTTCAACTTGTTTCTGCCAATAA
>JBBSBD010000592.1:0-1998 GCA_038251675.1 Chitinophagales bacterium
CAGCTTAACTAATCGAGTTACGTATAGTGATAACACTGCGCCGTATATTTGAATTTTTTGTGGGTTATTTCCCATGCAAACAATCTTTGGCCTGTCAGGATTATTTATGTCAAGGGTAAAATCATTACCAGATAAAACATAATATAATTGAGGCGAAGAAAGGCGTGCCATAGCTACTTTAGCTGCAGCTATTTGTCCTTCCAATTGTTCCATAACATCATTAAGGTAAGCATTGACAAACGGATTAATTAATACATCAATTTCCTTTTCTGTGCGAAGAGCCGTAAACAGGTTGTCATAATCCACCTGCATTAATTCAATCACATGCGGTAAGGTGCAAAACTCACCATCTTTATATTTGCGCAGATACCAGATAATAGCTGTTAAAAAATTGATTGGAGATTCTACAAAGAAATCACCTTGTCGCTTAATCCATTCTCTGTTTAACCCCATTAAAATAGTACGTGCTGATTCTGCCGCATCCGTTACATCAGTCATGCTTTCATGGTCAAGTGGATTGCACCGGTGACTGCGGGTAAGGTCGTCGAAATTGATCACGTAAAAAACTGGCTCAACCGGGTATTTGGTTTTATATTTTAGCCATGTGTTATAGACAATTTTAGAAAGGTCGTCAAACTTAAAATCATATACTAACATGGTAAAGCCCTTCTTGATGTGCTGCGTGATCACATGGCGGATAACGAAGTAGGATTTACCTGAGCCAGGAGATCCAAGCACCATTAGGCCCCGGAACGGATTGATGATGTTTATCCAGCTTTTACGTGTTTTTCCTTTCAACTTATACTGCGCGGGTAGGTTAATAGAATACTCATTTCCCAGCAGCCGTTCTTCCTGCGGAAACGTCTCGTTTTCCTTATTGAAAATATCCTTGCTATTTAATTTTTGCTGTATTACTCGGGACAGTAATGTGCCGCCCGAAAGCACGAGCATGTAGCCGATTGCCGTAATACTTATGTACAACATCGCGGCCGTTGCAAGGGCAACTTTCGGTAATAAGGATAAATAACTTATGAAGTAAATTGCCAGTCCGGAAGTAATGTGGACGAAGGCTGTTTTATAACTTAATTTTTCATCCTTTCTGCCTCTTGCTCCCATCAGGGAGATCGCTAAAAATCCCAGTGCAAAAAATTTCGATGTATGAAAGTTGTTAAACAATCCGGTATTGCGGATATTGCCCATCAGCCGGTCGGTAAGTGTTACGGTAAAATGCCACTGCTCAAAGGCACCATAGCAGTAATAATAAAAGTGCAATACCAAAATTGCCATGCTGATCAGCCTGGTCATATCCAGGATCTTCCTCAGCGCCTGTTCGTTTTCTCCTGTTTGCATAGCTCAATGTTTTTAAAAATTATAGACGTTTTGTAATTCGCTTTTTCTTTTTCTTCCTGCCTTTTCCGGGCAGGCCATTAGGTACATACCCTGAAGCATATTCGGGCTGCAGCAGTGTTTCCAACAGGTCAATCTCATTCTTGTTCTGCTGGCTTGGCGACTTATGTGTTTGTTCTTCAGTTGGGGATGCAGGATAACGAGTTTGTTTAACAATGTCCTGCTGTTGTTGGAGAGTTTCTTTTACTTCACCGCACCTTTCCAAAATGCCTTTAGCACTGTATGGTTTACCCAATACACTGCCATTAAAAACGCATTTTGTATGAGTGTCAACGTAGGTAACGCCGTAGATAATACCATCCTCGTTTTGCCGTAAAACTGTTTGTATTCGCTCTTTGTCAAGTGTCTTAGTTAGGTCTTGCAATTTTATTCCTGGCCGTTTCAAAAAGGTAACATCAATTATATTCTTTATCCTTGCTTTATAAGATTGCCTTGCAGATTCATTTGGTGCAAACTTTTCTTCCAGATAACCAAGCGTTGGTTTACTATAAAAGTCACTGGCTTTAATAGGCACTCCCACCTTGTTTCCATGATCATCCAGTATTCGGTACACCAATCCCCGATTTTGAAATATTCTTGAATTTTCACTGC
>JBBSBD010000593.1:0-1992 GCA_038251675.1 Chitinophagales bacterium
ATCTGCTTCTTCAATGTTTACCGTGATCACCCCATTTTCATGTCCAATGAGCACTCGCTTTTCAGGTGAGATATCAGCTAGAAAATCAAAAGCAATTCCTGAATTACCAGAATCTTGCTTAGGCACAACAGGCAAATTCAAACGCATGAGTGAATAAACAAGTCGATGTTTGGCTACTTCAATTCGACTCCAACGCTGAAGGTTTTGATCATGAAGTTCGGGTATCGTTCTGTTTAACTGGCAAGCGAGACAAAATGTATTTGTGTACTGTATCGGTATTAACCAGTTGCAAGTTCCATAGGCAGCGTTCTTACAAAAGCGATACTTAGACGTATTATATAAATCCGTGTAGGCACCTTGCTGATCTTCAGTTAGTGCTATCAACTCGAGATTAGTAACATCAAAGCCTAACCTATGGCCACAGGTAAGACAAATATTGTTCTCAAAGTAAACCAGGTTGTTACACTTACCACAGGTATAAAGTTTCATAGCTTCCTAAGAACACAATTGATTATCTGTACCAAGATACAGTAAGGGAATCAAATAAACATTTCCCTACAAATAGGTGACTGAAAAGCACTGATCAATAATTCGTTTATCATTCGAAAAATAGTTGATTGCTTTGAGCGATCACAAATTTACGTATCATACTATAGCTAAATTATGAATGACAATTATTATTTTGGTGCTGCTGCGATTGATAAAAGTGGCAATGAATCTGTGATAGTTTTTCCAGAGAAGGTGATGCGGTAGTAGATCAATCTTTAAAACTGAAGGCCTGCCTGCACGAGGTGTTTCGGCACAGGGGGGCACTATAACTCAAAGTTCAATTGAAAGTTTGCGATGAAAAATTAGAATATTGATTTTTTAGTATTGCTTAATAAAATTTGCTTTCATGCGGTATGAAATACCCATCTCTAACATAGCACCATTTGCTGCGCTTGAGTTGTAGAATAAAGGTCTGATTCCAGTATGAAAATTTAACCATCGACTAACTACAACTGGTCCCCGATAATAACTATCTAACTTATCGCGACCTAACTTAATCATATAATGAACAAGTACAGCAGGGCTGAAACCATTAAAGCGATCCCATTCAGTATCATCTACATAAATCTTTTTACTTATGTTTTGCTGAGCATAGTTGGCTTCAAATTGTAGGCTAATTTGTCTTTTTTCGTTTTTTTTAACGATCCATTGAAATGCCATCCCAATAAGTAGCGTTGGTGATGTAGTATTTTGTTTTCGAGTTGAAGCAATTGGGTAATTTTTTTTAATATGATTCCCATAAAAGCTCATGTCCATTCCTATTCCAAATTTTCGCTCACTCATTAAAAGGATATCAACTTTCAATCCACCTCCAATGCCCAAATAATTTTGAGCACTTCCGTTAAATGTATTCACTACTCCACCCGCCAATATATCAAAGCCTCTTCCAATCTCATCATCTTCTACATCAGATAATCGGAGTGGTTGAGGCTCACGACTAAAATTTTCCTGAGCGTAAAGACAGCTGCAGGTAATTAATAACGCTATAGTCAGAAATTTCATGAGAAATATTATAGACAAATATAAGACCCTAAATGTTATCCGACAAACGTGAACCAATTCGAATTGACTTCAATATCTTGCACCATGAGAAAAGCGTTAGCGCTAGAACAGGATAAACGAAAAAAATTCAAAGCCACGTTTGAGCGATTGGGTAAAAAGACAAACTACAAAGGGTATTCTGAAAATACTATTCTATTAAAAAACGTTATCGATCTTGAAACCAATCAGGTAGTTGCTGATCACCTTTGGTTTAGTTACACGAAAGGATTTGAAGCACTCAGCCTAACCCAAGGTGTTGTACTTGAGTTTGAAGCGCGTGTGAAAGAATATAAAAAAGGATATGTAAACCGGGCTTTACACATGAATGCTCGAAAGACTGATTTTAAATTAAGTCATCCGACTAAGATCTGTAAAGCAGCACTGTGAAAATTCTTTCGACTG
>JBBSBD010000594.1:0-1945 GCA_038251675.1 Chitinophagales bacterium
GTGTGAAATGGTAAATGGAATCGTAGGTTTTGGATGCAGAATTTTCTACGGAGTAAAAGCGGTACGGTTTGTAATGGCATCGCATTCCCAATTGAAGTATGGAGCAAGGCTTCTCAATTCTTACCTGGGAAATAATTCAACCATCTCCTGCTGTGAGGTTCTTAACTCACTTATTTTCCCCGCCCACGAACAACATCATAACAATTCTTTTTTATGTGCATCGCTGTTAATGGGACAAAGTAATATTGCTGCAGGTGCAACCATAGGAAGCAACCATAACAGCCGCAGTCCGGATGGTGAGATTATTGCCGGTCGTGGGTTCTGGCCGGGGCTATGTGTTAGCCTCAAACATAATTCCAAATTTGCGTCCTTTACGATTCTTGCAAAAGAAGATTATCCGTATGAGCTGAATGTAAAATTGCCATTTAGTCTTGTAAGCAATGATGTGGCAAATGATAAACTTGTTGTAATGCCCGGCTATTGGTTCACTTATAACATGTACGCGCTTTCAAGAAACACCTGGAAATATGAGGACCGCGACCGGAGGACCGAAAAGATTCAAAAGATAGATTATGATTTTCTCGCACCGGATACCGTTAATGAATTGTTTGATTCCCTTAATTTATTGTCAAAACTAAAGCCCGCCGCTGATGGAAATTTTTATGCAAAAGGCTTCGAAAATAGTGATCGAAAAACTCAAATTGTAAGAGTACCTGAAACAATTGAGCTTTTTAAAGAGCTGCTACGATATTATGGTTCTACTCAAATATTTGAACATGCCTCTCAAAATAAATTTTCATCTTTTGATGAAATGAAAAAAACATTGCAAACAAAAATTCAAAGATCATTTTGGCTAAATGTCGGCGGGCAATTATTGCCTGAAGCGGAGGTTGAAAAACTAAGGAAGAGTATAAAGTCAAAAAAAATAAACACGTGGCAGGAAGTTCATGATTTCTATAAAAAAGAAGGAGTTGCTTACCCGAATAATAAATTAACGCATTTATATACTTCCTTATTGGAAATTGAAAATATTACATCGAAACAGTTTACGCCACAGGTATTTAAAGAATTGCTTGAAAAATCAGTTATCACCAAAACCTGGATGAGTGAGGGAATTTATAAATCACGGGCTAAAGATTATACAAATCCATTTAGAAAAATGGTTTATGAAAATAAAGCGGAAATGGATACCGTAATGGGGCGCCTTGAAGACAATCAATTTATACAGGATAAATTGAAAGAGTTAGATATCTATAAAAAGGATATTAAGGCGATTATCAGGAAGATGAAATTGTAATCTTAGTAATTGTTAAATCATTTATTATTTCAATCATTTTTAAAGAAGAATCGTTCATTTTGTGAGCAGAACTTTTAATTTAGGCTCATTTTTCTGAAATAAATCGGATGTCAATAAAAACCATTTTATTATTATTTCTTATTTTCTTCTCCTCCGCAACGCTTGCTCAATCTTTTATAACAAGAGACATAAAATCGTTTGGCGCAAAAGGTAATGGAAAAAGTAACGATCAGGCCGCTTTTAAAAAAGCTGAAGCTTATTTCAACGCACGTGGAGGCTATGGAAAACTAATTATTTCTGCAGGCACTTACGTTGTTGGAAATCAGAAATTCACTGGAGGACAATCTAAAAAACCCGCCTATGACGGCGAAGACATTCTTCATTTCAATAACATTAAAAACTTAAGTATTGAAGGTGCCGCAGGCGCAACTATAAAATATAAAAATGGGTTGCGAATAGGTTCATTTTCACCCAGAACAGGAGCTGCGTTTGATCATGGAAATAATTTTTTTAGAGATTTTAGTTTTGCTGCCAATCCAGGCACATGCATTTATTTACAAAATTGTAATAACGTAAAAATTTATAACCTTTCACTTGATGGTAATAATCAAAACATGATTTTAGGAGGAGTATATGGAGACGTAGGCA
>JBBSBD010000595.1:0-1932 GCA_038251675.1 Chitinophagales bacterium
TTCATATTGCCAACTTATATGATTACCATAAAAAATTAAAAGGAAGATCTTTCATTTCTCCATCTCTTGTGATTATTGGAAAAGTAGTTTCTCTTCATGAGCAATTTGCGTGGCTCACAAATAATCACAATCATGAAAGCTATTTTAAACCATTGAAAAATCCCGTGATCAACTTCAATAATCCTGAAAATTCGCATTACAATGTTGGCTGAAAATAAATTGAAAACTTTACTGGATCTTATTGATAATTCTACCAAAGAAGAATTGATTTGGATGAATGGTTATCTGAATGGACTTGTATCAAAAGAGGTTTCAACAAATGCCCCTGCTGTCTCCAAAAGCGGGGTAAATAAAATTACCATTGCATACGGAACTGAAACGGGTAATTCAAAAAAACTGGCAACAGAATTTGCATCCAAGGCAAAAAAAATCGGTATTAATGCCAAGGTGCAAAGCATGGATCAATATCGCCTGAATGATCTTACTAAAGAAGAATATTTTTTAGCCGTTATCAGTACTCACGGTGATGGTGAGCCGCCTGCTGCAGCAAAGAAGTTTTATGACCATGTGCATCAGAATGGCTTTAAGCTTGACAAATTAAAATACAGTGTGCTTGCGCTAGGCGACATCTCCTATCCCCTCTTTTGTAAGGCAGGAGAAGATGTAGATGAGCAGCTTACCAAGCTTGGAGGAAGGCGGTTTTTCCCCATCCAAAAATGCGACGTTGACTACGAAGCTGAAGCCAGTGAATGGTTTCAAGAAATAATAAAAACCCTCAATACCAATTCAGAAGTCCCTTCAATAGCTGCTCCGAAAATATTAACTAAAAAATCTTCCGGCAAAAAAATATATAACGGGAAATTACTTTCTCATATAAACTTAAATGACAGGGGTAGCATTAAAGAAACCTATCATATAGAAATTGAAGCCGAAGATGTAGTTTATTTGCCAGGAGATTCTATAGGCATTGTTCCTGAAAATAAAAAAGCAATAGTTGAAGAAATTATTTATGTCACAGGAACAGATGAAACTGCTACTGTTGATTACAAGGATGAATTGTTTTCAGTTTATAATCTTCTCCATAAAAAATTGAACATCACTTACCTGCCGGAGCGTGTGGTGAAACACTATGCAGCAATTGTGGAGAAAGATGTAATTATACAAAGAACTGATCTGCTTGATTTGTTGAAAATTTATCCTGTAAAAGATGCCGACGAGTTTACGGAGGTTGTAAAAATATTGGAACCTACTGCACCACGCCTATACTCGATAGCTTCCTCACCTGAGGCACATTCCGGGGAAATTCATATTACAGTTGCGAAAAATTCTTTTAAAGTAAATGGCAAAATTGAATATGGATTGGCTTCTGAATTTTTGTCCCACTTTAATATGGAGAATGAACTTCAGTTTTATATACATCCTAACAATCGCTTCCGGTTACCAGAAGAAGATAAAAATATAATCATGATTGGTCCCGGAACCGGGATTGCTCCTTTCCGTTCCTACATTGCAGAGCGTGATGCTACAGGCGCTTCCGGAAAGAACTGGTTATTTTTTGGAGAACAACATTTTGTCACTGATTTTCTCTATCAGAGTGAAATACAAAACTGGTTCGACACCGGTGTTCTTACTAAAGTAAGTACCGCATTTTCGAGAGATCAAAAAGAAAAAATTTACGTACAGCACAAGATGATGCAACATGGCAACGAACTTTTTGAATGGATACATACCGGTGGTTATGTGTATGTATGCGGTACGAAGGACCCTATGAGTTTCGATGTTGAAGCGACGCTGATAAAAATTATCGAACAATTTGGTGAGAGATCAAAACCCGATGCTGAAAAGTATTTGGATAATTTAAAAGAAGAGGGGCGATATATTACGGATGTCTATTAAAGAAAAATTCAAAAAGAGAACTCAACAATTAAAGAA
>JBBSBD010000596.1:0-1913 GCA_038251675.1 Chitinophagales bacterium
TCGCGCGAATTCCGAACTCCCCTATCCACTATTGATTTTACAACCAACTTCCTAAACGAACACTTTGAAAGGCTTTCGCCCAATTAAGTAAAAAGCAAATTGGAAAAAATAGAAAAACAAGTAGTTCATATGACTTCTCTCTTAGACGATGTGATAACAGCAGGACGCACGGAATTAAATAAAATTCCAACCAACAAATCAAAAGTATTTTTACGGGTAATAGTGGACAAAATAGTTGAAGACGTACTGCATGCAAGCAAGAATACGCATCAAATTGGGCTCCACTTTGATACTACAATCAACCAGATAGAAACAGACGAAAAGCTACTTCGAAATATACTGATCAATTTACTGACAAATGCCATTAAATTTTCTCCGCAGTACACAAAGGTTAATTTCGCAGTAAAGCAAGTAGGCAAAGAACTTAGTTTTGAAATAGCTGATAACGGTATTGGAATACCTGAAGAAGATTACGGACAGCTTTTTACCGCCTTTAGTCGCGGCAGCAATACAAAATCGATTGCCGGCACGGGCCTGGGGTTAACAATTGTTAAGAAAGCTGTTGACGTTTTAGGAGGTAACCTGATACTAAAAAGTAAAATCAATGTTGGCACAACAGTTACGGTAGTATTACCCTTTACAAAATGAGCGCCTATATTCTTTTAATAGAAGATACTGAAGATCTGGGAGAGATTATGCGCGACATTCTTTTGATGAACGGATATCAGGTAAGCTGGGCAAAGGATGGCGAAGAAGGCTTACAGCTATTTAAAGACACCCACCTGGACCTGATTATTACTGATAGAATATTGCCCATTTTAAATGGGATAGAGTTAATTAAAAAAATACGGAGCGGAGAATGGATGACTTTAATTCCAATTATAATGATTTCAGCCAGAACATCGCCTGAAGATCAATTAGAAGGGCTTAAAGCAGGCGCATCGTTGTATCTTAGCAAACCATGCAGCAGTTCTTTGTTAATAGAATCTGTAAAATCCTTACTCACTATTTATGAAAAACAAAATTAAAATACTACTGGTCGATGATCATCGGTTAGTACAAGATGGAATAGCGTCAATCCTAGAGCATGTGGATGGAATCTCAATCTGTGGAAAGTGCTCCAATGGCGAAGAAGCTATCGGCTTAGTTCAATCGCTGCAACCCGATGTGGTTTTAATGGATATTGTCATGAAGGAAATGACAGGCATCGAAGCAACCCGATGGATTAAGGAACAAAATAATAAAGTAAAAGTAATTCTGATCTCGACAGAAGTAAAAAAAGAATTTGTTTCAACAGGAATTAAATCAGGTATTGATGGCTACCTCCCCAAGGATGTATCAAAGGAAATATTATTGGAAGCCATTCAAAAAGTTTACGCAGGCGAACGCTATTTTACTGAGGCCATTACCAAATTAATTTTTGAGGACTTTTACCTGGCTGAAAAGGGCGAGAAGAAACGTGAACGAAAAATAAACCAAGACTTGACTAATCGCGAAAGCGAAGTACTTGAACTTGTTGCGCAAGGCATCGGCAATAAAGATATTGGCGAGCGCTTATTTATCAGCGTAAAAACCGTAGAAACACATAAGATGCATATATTGGACAAACTCGGCCTGAAGAATACAGCAGAGCTTATTAAATATGCAATCAAACACAACATTATTTCGATTGACTAAACTTTAATTTCCACTGTAGCAGGGCTCCCCTGGCTACCTTATCAGGATAAAATTACTTTGTCATTTACGCTAACCTAGTGCTCTAACCAAGTAACAGGCTCAGCGAAATCATTTCACATTCCATCGTTAGCTGTTTTTTACCACTTCCCTGATTTTTTATAAATCAGGAAATCCCTGACGGAAACCAGATTAGATCGGTGGACATTTGACTCATCATTCACAACTAAACAACAACA
>JBBSBD010000597.1:0-1895 GCA_038251675.1 Chitinophagales bacterium
AGATGTGCATGACCGGGAACAAACTGTGTGAACGAATTGGCAATGGCAATAAGCGGTTTGCCAAACTGTTCCTCTTTCATGCCATTGGCACGCCACAAACTTCGGGCTCCGGCCATTTTACGGCCTTTGGTTGATGTATCGCTTCGGAGTGGGATCTGCATTACGCTTTATTTAAATTTTATTGATATTAATTGTGCTTTTTTATTGACGATCTGTTTTGATCCGGTAATCGTTAAGTGTTTCAAATAAACCTTTTTATATAGAACACTTTTTTGATCAAAATGATTTTAGAGGATATATTTTCTTCATTTTTAGGCCTTTCATAAAAACAAAAACCTCTCTCACTTATGGTGAGAGAGGCTTATGTTTTATGTTTATCACACATTATCCTAACTCACCCGGTTGATTCGGAGAATAAAAAGGACAGTGAGAAGAATATTTGCGGATTGTATCATCATTATAATTCTTTTTGTAATCATTTTCTGTTGCGCCTGCAAAAATACAGCCTTATTCTTTATGTTTAACAAAAAGCTACTGCCATTAACCTGTATTTGCTCTTTTTCAGTGAGATACTGAAAGAAGGATAATTTCCGGATTTAACATTATAACACACATAATCAGATGATTGCAAGTTATGGCTGCAATTTATCTTTGAAAAAGTAACATATTTAAAATTGAATATTTGTATAAATACACAAATCTGATGTATAAACATACGGTGAGTCAATAAATGATTCATTACAATCATGACCAGGACAGGCAAAACGAAGAGAATTGTAAAAACAAAAGGATTAAAATCTGAATCCGGCCCTTGTATAATCTTCAGGTGAGTTGATATTGGCTAACAAGCGGATTTCGGGCATCTCTGTTTTCTGTACATTGAATTTCCTGAGAAATTCATCAATTCTTAAATCCGGATCCGTTTCCTTGAGAATTTTCTCAGCAACCCATGCAGAGAAAATTACCGGATGCCCTGACTTACCTTGAAATGTGGGTATAATTACTTGAGATTCCTCTTTTATTCTTTTATAAAGATCCCGAAGCAGAGCTTCAGTTGTAAAAGGGTTATCTATATTCTGAAAAAAACAGGAATTGCCTGATTTTATGTTCTTTATTCCGGTTTGTAACGAATAGAACCGACCCAGTTCAGGATTTTCATTGATTACAAGTGTGATATTTGCTTTAAGATTAAGACTTCTCTCCTTGATCTGATTATATAATCCTTTGCTCACAACCACAATAATTTGTTCAATGCCTGCCTGAATGTAAATATTAGTAATCTGTTCAATAAAAGTCGTATTTTCATTGAAATTCAGCAAAGCCTTATGTTCTCCCATACGGTCGGAATTTCCTGCCGAAAGTACTATACTGGATGTTTGTGCGAATATTCCTCCTACCATTCTATTTATTTTCTAATTTTACGAAAGTTAAAATTACTAAACTTATCTTTCTAAATGTATCATTCCACCGCATTTTCAACAATTTCTGCAGCAAAGCTTTTAACCTTAATTGAAACTGAATATTCGATCCGGAAAGAAATTTTTGGCATTCCGGAAGCTTTATTTTTCAATCCTAAAAAGCACGATGGGCTTTCTATGGAAATTTTCGGCCAAAAGCTGAATACACCACTTGGAGTAGCTGCTGGTCCGCATACACAAATGGCCCAGAATATTATCTCTGCCTGGCTTTGCGGTGCAAGCTACATCGAACTTAAAACCGTTCAGACCCTGGATGAACTTGAGATTTCGAAGCCCTGTATTGATATGCAGGACGAAGGCTACAACTGCGAATGGTCGCAGGAACTCCGCATTACGGAATCTTTTGCCGAATACCTGAAGGCATGGGTGATCATCCATCTGCTGCAGCATAAATTCGGATGGAACAAAGATAAAAAA
>JBBSBD010000598.1:0-1895 GCA_038251675.1 Chitinophagales bacterium
GCGAGACAGGATCAAGAGTTAATTTTTCTAAAACCGGGAGAAATGCGTGCTTATGATCTTGAGATGGAAGTAATGGAAGATGAAGAAAAAATAAATGAATTTTTGAAAAAATAAATTTTAGGATTAACTATAAAATCAATGCAATGGAAACAGCAGAAAAAATAAGTTTAGCCCAAAAAGCTATGGACCAGGGAAAGGGAATTTTGCGTTTGGCACCCAACTGGGTTCCCCGGTCATTTTGTGTTCCGGGACGAAGAATCAAATTGCATCCGGATGACTACTATGTTCTAGGCGGAGAGCGCGGCGGAATTGATGAACGATGGTTTTCTTCCACTACTCCAGCAAAGAATGGGCCTCTAACGGGTGAACATGAGGGCTTGAGTTTTATTGTATTTAATGAAGGTGACAAAGAAAAATTACTGTTGTTAAAAGATGCCGTTGATGAATTAAAAGGCGAACTGATCGGCCAGCGCCTTTGGGACGAATATGAAAGCTGGCCAATGTATTCCAAGTTTTTTGATAATATGGGACCGCTCCCTCATCATATTCATCATAATGATGAAAAAGCCGCTTTGATAGGCCAGAAAGGAAAACCCGAAGCTTATTATTTCCCCCCGCAGGTAAATAATCATGGAGGAGACTTTCCATACACATTTTTTGGAATTGCGCCCGGTACCACAAAAGAACAAATCCGGGAATGCCTGGTAAACTTTACAAAGGGAGATAATAAGATCACCAATTTTTCACAAGCTTTTCGCCTGGAGCCAGGCACGGGCTGGGACGTGCCGCCGGGCATGTTGCATGCTCCTGGTAGCATGTGCACGTATGAACCACAAAAAGCATCAGATGTGTTTGCCATGTATCAGTCACTCGTAAACGAAGCTATTATTCCGGAAGTATTATTATGGAATGGAACTCCGCAAGATAAGATCGGCGATTTCGATGCCTTGATGGACGTGATAGATTGGGAATTGAATGTAAATCCGAATATATTAGAAACCCGCTTTATGAACCCCAAGCCTGTAAAATCACTGGATGAAATGGAAGCAGAAGGCTATGTTGAAAAATGGGTGTGTTATAAATCAACTGCATTTAGCGCCAAAGAATTAACCGTGCAGCCGGGTGCAAGCGTAACGATCAAAGACAGCGCAGCGTATGGAATGATTATGATGCAGGGGCATGGCACGATGGGTGTATGGGATATTGAAACCCCGGCATTGATCCGTTATGGACAGTTGACCCATGATGAATATTTTGTGAGCGAAAAAGCAGCTATAGAGGGTGTAAAGATTGTAAATAAATCTGCAACGGATCCTATTGTAATGCTGAAACATTTTGGCCCTGAAAATCCTGATATGAAATTATAATACCTGGGAAGCTGTTTAGAAATTATTTTAAATATTTTGTATTGATATGAATAAACCTTAGTAGAAAATTTGCAGATGCATAAATTGACCTTATTACCTTATTGAGTTGCATATATTTAATTGAATAAGGGAATAAACCTGCCTCGTCGGCAGACAGGGTTAAAAACTTAAGTAAATAATTTCTGCTAAGGTTGAAATACAATCAAAACTTCATTTTTAAGCAACTTCTGAGATAACTCCTAAAAAAATTACGACATGAACGAAAATAATTATCCAAAATTACACAATGCAACATGGCCCGGCATCGTAGGCAAGGGACAAGATTCAGAGCCCATCATTTCATTTGATACCATGATGGAGATGACGGCTGCTGCTGAGGTGGGCGGCGTGAAATTCGATGGCATTGACATCGGGCTTTTTGACCCACATGTTGAGGCAGATAGTTCGGATGATGGTATTAAAAAACTGGCTGATAAAGTTGCATCTTATAATCTTAAAATTGGCAGCCTCGTAGCACCTGTGTGGCCA
>JBBSBD010000599.1:0-1840 GCA_038251675.1 Chitinophagales bacterium
AAGCCTTTTCAATCCACTTAAGTGACTTAAGAACTACAAATATTATAACGCAATTAATTAATATCCCGAATAAAATATTTATGTCATGGTAATTCGCCTTTAGTGACATCACTGTAGTAAGTGTGCCGGAGCCTGCAATCAGCGGAAATGCTATGGGCACTACGCTTCCACTTTTTGGATTATTATCAGGCTTAAAAAAATCCAAACCTAATATCATTTCCAGCCCGATGATAAATATTACGATGCTCCCGGCAACAGCAAAGGATTGTACATCCAAGCCGAGAAGATTTAAAAAGGGTTGCCCCACAAACAGGAATAAGATCATGAATGCACCCGATGCAATAGTGGCTTGCACTGAGCGGATAACTCCGCCCATCTTTTCCTTTAGGGCAATAAGAATAGGAATTGATCCAAGAATATCAATCACGGCAAAGAGCGTGAATGTTATAGTGACTGTCTCCTTACTGGATATATTGGCAAAATCGGCCATCTGATTTTTTTGCAAATGTAATAGTTATGCCAGAAGCAGATCGCAAAAATAAAATCCATAATCTTCAACAATACCAAGTTGAAAACCATTGCCATTTTGCCGCTTTGGCGCTGCATATTTCCTGTAAGCAGTTTCGCCTTTTGAAAACTTGACAGCTTCGTTAAATATAGGCCCATCAAAAACAAATGTGTGAAACTCTCCGTTTTCGCCACAAACATCTACGTGCTCCGGAAGGTCGTTAATAAAATTCTCATCAATAATTCTTCCACAAAAACTTTTGTCCAAATATTTTTCATTAATGCATACCACGATCGCTTTAAATCCAAGGCTGATAAATTCATGAATTAGTTCCGTAGTATCTTTTTTCCATAAAGGAAATACGGCAGACATTCCAGCTTTAGCCAATTGCGTTTCGCGATAAGTTTTTAAGTCTTCCAGGAAAATGTCGCCAAACACGCTATGGGTAAAGCCTTCCGCCAGCAAATGATTTACAGTTTTCATCATCTGTTTCTCATATTCAATCATTGAGGGCTGATCATCCAACGCTAATTTTTGTAAAGGTATATCAATGGCATTAGCTTGTTGTTCTAATAATTCTTCCCTCACACCATGCATGCTGATACGCCGAAACTCCTTATTGATATTGGTTAAAAGCTTTTCAACCGAATAATTTTTATCTTTTAAAATATGGTACAATGCGAGCGAACTATCCTTTCCACCACTCCAGTTCATGAATGCCTTCATAAAATAATTTACGGGATTATATAATCAATTTACAGGCTGAAAGTAACGCCACTATTAATTAAAAATGGAATAGAATTATATCCTCTTATGTCAAAGAATTTTTTATTAAAAATATTCTGCGCATTTGCAAACAACTTTAGATATTTTTTAAATTTATACCCGGCATTTGCGTTCAATAAAAAATAGCCATCCAATAAAATATCAGGTTGCTGGTAATCGCCTACATCGTAATGGTCGCCGGCATATTTTCCTGAAACGCCTACGTACAATCCGTTATTAAATTGATATCCTGCGTTAATATTAAAAACATGCGCGGGCCTTTTTATTAAATAATCATAAGCAGAATCCTTGAATGTAATCCTGCTTTGTGATTCTTCCTTTGGTTTTAAATAAGTATAATTTGCCGTTACAATAAAATTTTTCGCAGGTATTATTTTGACCTCAACCTCAATACCATGAACCTTTTGGCCTGCAAAGTTGAAATATTTAAAATTGTTATTATCGAAATCAAGCCCGTCTTTTATTTTGCGATCAAAATAAACAAGTCGTGTTGAAATTTTTTTATGCTGCTGCTGAATACCTATCTCGTAAGTTTTAGACCTTTCG
>JBBSBD010000600.1:0-1839 GCA_038251675.1 Chitinophagales bacterium
AATTTATTTTACTTTTCTATTTTACAACCACAGCGTATTTAATAATGCTTTCATTTTTATGGTCATTAATTTTTCCGGTAAAAATAAATTCCACATTCCAAATGAAAGGAAGTACGTCCCCTTGGAGTGTTATTGCAGCAATGGGTGGTGTTCTGATTCTGACAACACTGAAAATCAATCACTGGTTTTATATCCTGATTCCATTTTTCTTTATTATTGGAGGAATGGGATATTGGCTAAGCATTGATTTATATCGAAATAAGAAATATCTAATTGTAAAGAAGATAATGAAAGAGTAAGCAACATTTCCTGACAAAGACATAAAAATTGGCGGATGAAATAAATAATTGATCCCAATATTGAGATTGTCGCCCAACATAAATCCCCCGATAAAGCGCAACACTCGGTTGGTTGCGAGAATAGCAGCAATCTATATTATACTAATTATACTACAAAAACGTTACATGCTGTAATAACGAACAGCTTATCAAAACGTATTCAAAAAACCTACTTTTATCACAAAATCAGAAGCAATGCCAAAATTATATTTTAACAATAATAACCATAAATTCAACCTTGTAAGTAAATTTTTATTTGTATTTATAAGCTGTATGGTATTTTTTAGCTGTACGAAAGACCCGGTTGTTCCAACCGGTGAAGGTGAAAAAAGTCCTTTAACGGAAAGATATATTCAGGACACCTCTTATGGTACCGACCCAAAACAGAAAATGGATATTTTTTTACCGGCAGGCAGAACTTCATCAACAAAATTAGTGGTTTTTATACATGGAGGTGGTTGGGAAAGTGGAAGCAAGTCGGATGCAGAGTACCAGCAAGTTTTCAATTTAATAAAACTCAAATGGCCTCAGGCAGCAGTTGCTAATATTAACTATCGACTTACAAGTAATGCAAACGTACATTATCCGGAAATAATGGCCGACGTATCGTCGGCAGTAAATTTTTTAGTGAATAATAAAAGCAAATTTGCAATTTCGGATACATTATGTATGATGGGTGCAAGTGCCGGGGCACACCTGGCAATGCTTTACACTTATAAATACAATACCGGCAATTATGTGAAATGTGTTGCCGATTTTTTCGGACCTGCAAAATTGAATGATTGGGATTGGTACAGCACCTATAACATTTGGCTTGGAAAACCAATAAAAGATCTTCTGATTCAATTTAACGGAGCAGCCTGGGATGTGACATTGTATGAATCAAACAGTCCATATTCGGTAGCTACAGCACTGTCCAAACCCACAATAATTTTTCAAGGCACTTTAGATGTTATAGTGCCACCTTATCAAAGCCAATGGCTGAAAGGTCAATTAACAACATTAGGGGTTGTAAATGAATACTATGAGTATTTTGACGGGCATGGTTTTAATTCGACCAACTCTGCTGATGCAATGGATAAATCCATAGCTTTTTTTAAGAAGCATCTGAAATAGTTGTTTTTATATCAGGAATTCTGAACCGCTAAAAATGGATATCCTAAGTACAGCAACACACAGCGCATTGCCGTAATTTAATTTTCCGGGGATTTCATTAACTTTGTTTACGGATAAGAGAATGACAGGATAATCAAACCTTAAATCAACTGATTTGTACCAGGTATTTGTTGTTTCCGACGGCACAGGGCGAACGGCCCGACAGGCGCTGAATGCTGCGCTCACCCAGTTCCCCGGGACAGATATTGACGTGTTGGTTTATCCGGATGTGAGCACAGCAAAAGATGTGAAAACGATTGTGGCCGAAGCGCTGAAATCAAAGGCCCTTATCGTACACACCCTGGTTACCGGTTCCTTACGCGAACTTATGATCCGTGAAAGCCAT
>JBBSBD010000601.1:0-1821 GCA_038251675.1 Chitinophagales bacterium
AACCCCATACGGCCACAACAAAAAGGCTACATCTATATATGGGTGAGCAACGAAAGTGAAAATACCAAAGTATGGTTCGATGATTTAAAAGTAACCCACCGCAGCAGGCGCGTAACGCAAGCCACCGACTACTATACTTACGGCTCCGTGCTGCGGGAGCAAAAAACACCTGAAGAACTTACGTACCGCTACAAATACCAAGGGCAGTATGCTGAGAAAGATGAAGAGACAGGATGGAGTCATTTTGAGTTAAGGGAGTATGATGCTGTGGTTGGAAGGTGGCATATTCCTGATCCTGCAGGTCAATTTAATTCGCCTTTTGTTGGTATGAGTAACGATCCTATCAATGGAACTGATCCAGACGGGGGTTATTTCTTTGGATTATTTGGGTCAACAAAGCAACAACGAGATGCTGCCAGGAACACTGCGGACTTAACCGGTGGTGAAATTGCAAATATTACCAAAAGGAATATTTCTGTCACAGCTTTTGATAATAATTCATGGTACAACGATCCAATTGAAGGTTATAATACTGCTACAAATCATTCGTGGAACTACACATTTGATAAAGGTGGAAACTATGATGTCTCTATTAATCAATTTACTGTTTTGTCAATGGCAACCGGTAGAGTTGATTTTGATCCATTAGGTCAATATATGCTCGGAAGTCTTGCAGTTGGTGTATCAAAAGGAATGTCTGTGCTTTATTTACGAACTGGGATTGCTGTGATGAGTTTTTCTGGGCCAGCTGGTAAGGCTTTCTTTTGGAGTGGTATTAGTTCAACAGAAGCTTCAACAATTGCATTAACTCGAGGAGCGTATACTATGGCGGAAACTTCAGGAGGAAGGTTTTTGAATCAAGGCCTTAGTAAAGTCGCTTTGAGAATTATTGGTGACAAGACTGCTTATAGATATATCTGGGCACCTGCCTCAAGAAAGTTTGCATCAAGCGCAATTGGTGATGTTACATTTTACTCAACAGGTTATAGAGGCGTGATATGGCGAGCTATTGAATATCCGACATTGCGATCTAACTTTAATAGAATTATTAGAATACCATGAGTTTTATATTTTTCAAAAGTAAGGTTGAAAAGAACACAAGTTTCGTTATAAACAACTTGAAACATTTTTTTGCAGCTTACGGGTTCTCGCAATCTTCAGTTAAGATTCCAAGTGGTGGTTATGGATCAATTGTATTATTTGTTAAGCAAAATACATTTATTCGCATAACAATTGACAACGTAGCCGATGAACTTCCTATGAAAGGTCTATTGTACATGAAAGGGCAGATAATGGATTGGGGTTTAACTATAAGATTAGGAGATGGTGGCTTTGAGTACCCAGAATTGCTATGGAGTTCTATAGTCTTAAAAAATATTGATGACAAATTACCTTCCCCAAATAATTATCCGATTTCTGAATTTCAATTCAATAATTCCACCGAACTTCAAAACCAAATAGAAATTATAAAAGATTGCTTATTAAAAGTTCATCTGGATTTTTTAAAAGGTAATCTTTCACAGTTTACTAAAATTAGATCAGAAATGGTAAATCTTAAAGAGCCAGATAAAATCGTAATTGAGGATACTAAAACAGGAGAAAAGCAAATAAAAATCGATGAAATTAGTCTAGGCTTCAAGATAAAATATTCTTTGCCTTAAGTTTGTCTTACTTCGTAGTGGAGTCTCCGCCTCGGGAACTCTGCGCGCGATTGGTGTTGCCGAAGGAAGGAAGAGAGAGTAGGCTTCACCAACAAGCAAGATGATATAAATTAAGATTCGATTTTTTTCTTCTTAGCAGCGTTACCTACGTTATTGTTGG
>JBBSBD010000602.1:0-1816 GCA_038251675.1 Chitinophagales bacterium
CCCTTGAGCACGAGTGCGAAGCTATAACCGGAGTTTTGCTCAGCTTTATCACATCATAAAACGACTGATCTGACGCATGCGAAATATCAATCATCATTCCCAAGCGGTTCATTTCCTCAACTATCTTTGTTCCAAAAGCCGTTAGCCCGGTTTTATTTGCTGTATCAGTCGAACTGGTGCAGATATCATTATTTTTTGTGTGGCAAAGTGTTATGTATCTTGCCCCTCGGTCGTAAAAATGTTTAACATTCGATATATCATTGCCTAAGGGATAACCGTTTTCGATCCCGATAAAAACAACGCTCTTTTTCGCTTTCACCAGTTTATAAGCTTCATCCGGAGTTGTTGCAATTCCACTTACGCTGCTGTTACGATTAACTGCAGAATAAATAGAATCAAAAATCTGCTCAGCCTTAGCTTTTGCTTTGGCATTGCCTTCGGTTGTGCGTGGTCCCTGTCCGGTAAAAACTGCAAAAAAAACTGCATCCAGCCCGCCTTTGCGCATCCTTGGAAAATCGACGCAGTTGTTCGGCATGTTTATGCTGTTATCCCTGGCTACATCAAATTTTTTATTCATAAAATTCATCGGCGCATCGGTGTGCGAATCAACGGTAAAAGCAGCCTGGTGGATGCGGGCAGCTTTGGCCTTTTGTTTGGTATTATTTTGAGCCCTTAAAGTTTGAGTTGTTGCTATGCTTAATAAAAGCAGGATAGTTAACGTTGAGAAATGTTTCATTTTGAGTGTTGTGTTTTGGAAGACAAATGTAATTAAATCATGCAATTAAGCATGCTTATATGCAATAAGTTGAATAAGGTCAGCCATTCCCTGGTGAAGAATTCCTTCATTTAATAAAGAAAGTGATTCGGATAGTCTCAAAAAAGTCAGACCATCAAAATCAGAGGCTATCTGTTGCCTTGTAAAAAGCATTTCAACAGATTTAGGACCTCCGCTTGTCCGGGGTAACTGGTTGATTGTAAAAGCTTCAAGAAGGATCACCCCGCCGGGCTTTAATGCTTTTATTGCGGCTTTATGCACCTGTTGACGTAAGCCCTCAGGCAGGTGTAGAAATATCAGTGCAATACAATCGTATTGATCCGGTTCAGGATTCCAGTCGGCAAGCGATTGAATAAAATAATTTACAGTCACCCCTTTTTGTCCGGCAAGTTGAATGGCTTTTCTCTGACCTTCGGTGCTCTGATCGAAAGCATCCGTTTCCCAGCCCAGCGAAGCTGCATAAACGGCATTGCGGCCCTCGCCTTCGGCAGGGAAAAGAATTTTCCCTGGTTTTAAATTGGAAAGCTGTTCTTTCAGAAAGTTATTGGGTTCTGTTCCGTATATATATTCCAGGCTGGCATAGCGCTCATCCCATTGGTTTTTCATGGCTTATTGGTTTTGATTGTTCTTTATTAAAATTTCAAACTTAACGCAGGGGCTCAAAGATAGCCGTTTCCGGATGTGAATACCGGAAATCCAGATCTGAAATCAGAAATATTTTCCTATTCTACCGCAATTTCATCTGCAAACAACCAGGCCTTGTTTCCTGCTCCGGGATGCCATGGCGGGCAGGTTCCCTGGTTTATTGCCGTTAGTTTTATGAATCTAACTTTTCCTTTATATGAAAACAAAACCGGCTGAATAACGGCTCCTTTAACTTCTTTTTCATCGGTAAAAGTACTTTCACCAATGCTTTTAAACATGTTTCCATCTTCTGAAACCTGTACTGTAACTTTTTGCGGCAAAAATATCCAGTCCTGGTTATCCGAAAGAAAATGACAACTGATATTTTTTACCTGCATTATTTTGCCCACATCAATA
>JBBSBD010000603.1:0-1810 GCA_038251675.1 Chitinophagales bacterium
ATTAAACAATTCTTCCTCCGTTTTTGCCGACTTGGCTAAAGGCAGATGTGAAGCATATACGGCATTCCAATCAATATCTTTTACAAGAAACAAGCCGTAGTGACTGTCAAATTTATCCCACATGTTTTGAAAGTTCTTTTCGGGAGTGTCCTTGATTATCTCGCCTACCATCATTTCCTCGCATGAGGTGAAGGAGAACACTGCACATAATAAAAATATACGGAGTAATGTTATTTGCTTTTTCATTTGTAGTGAATTAAAAAGTTAAACCAAGAGAAAGTTGACTGCCAGCCTGAGTAAGGTGTTGTGGCTTGTAATAATGTAACCATGAACCCTCGTAGGCTATATCAAAAGCAATTCGTTTTGTTACCAACCAATTGTATCTCACAGAAAATCTTATGTTTTGAAAATGGTTGATGGTTTCAATGTCATTGTTGCCAGTGAAGAACGCTCCCAAACCTGACTTCCCTGGTATGTTAGGAGAATTATGGTACGGAAATCTGGTTACTACAGATACTACTGGAATTGATAGTTGGAATATCAACGGCTTACCATTGTTTAGTTGATAATCAAATCTTGCTTTTGCATTAAGTGACGCGTAATTAATTAAGCCAATAGGTAGAAAGCCAGGTGTGAATGTTAGGTTTTCCTCCAGACTACCACCGAGATAAAATTCAGTTCTTACGGTCGCTAAGGTTTGAAGCTTATGCAGGTATCCTATTTCCAAGTTAAATCCCATGGGGGCTATTTCAAGCGTCATCGATTCATCTTTTTCAGCACCATAAATATCTGTCTCCTTAGCATAAAAAGTAAGTGAAGTACCGGAAGTAGGAGTAAGATTTCCAAAAAACACATTAAGATTAGATGTGAAAATTCCTTTGTCTTTTTTTCTTAGATATTCCAATTGTAAGTTTTTGCGCACACCGTGATAGCTTTTAGGCGAAACCTGTAAATCTAAAGTTTGAAGATAACCGGCACCGAGCCCAACTCTAAATTGATTTTTTTTCAAAGCGTATGGCTCTTTATTCTGTCCATAGCTACTATAGAATACAGCAAAAAAAAGCAGTATTACTAGGTGGTATTTCGTTTGTTTCATTTTTGTTTTATAATTAGTTTATTTCTTTTGTTTTATAGATCTAAAATTCAGTATAGTAAGGACTGTGATTTCTTGTTCAGTATAGTTGCGCAAAGTTTGATATTCTTCTACCCTCAAAAAATAGCATGATCATGCTACTGAAATGATATTTATTATTGGGAATAGAGAGCCTTTGACTGTTCGTTGTGAACGACTTTATTTAGCGTATTGCCCGGCATGTTTTGCGCGATGCTTATGTTAGGGGAAAAAGTATTTTCTTTTTCCCAGTCTATCTTTCGAAAACGTGCTATGGCAATTATCCAAAAAATTATAATCCCTATAATTCCAGTTGATCCATAAACCAATTTATTATAGTCGGGATCAGCTAGAACGAACACGATAAAATTTTTAGATTTCCAATTCATAGAACATTCGCCCTAACGAAGACATAAACATGGAGACCGGTAATAGCCGAAAGCGATCCAAGCCTACCGAAAATTTTCCTTTTTATAATTTTAGACATTGATTTTCTTGTTCATTTTTTTAATGTTTTATAAAATTTACTTCCGCAAAGAATGATATTCCTGTAACCTCAAAAAATAGCATGATCATGCTATAACAGTAAGTTAATTTTCCATCTAAATTCACGCAAAACATCCCATATTCATGAAATTCTTCTCCTACCTGTTCCTCATCATTGACATTTTTTTTGGTCTTAAGATCCTATTCTTTGGA
>JBBSBD010000604.1:0-1808 GCA_038251675.1 Chitinophagales bacterium
GCAAAAGGAAGCGTGCTGGTGCACCAGAAAATGTTCGAAAGCAGGCTTTTCTTTGTCGATAAACTGATTGATATGGGTGCACAGATCATTCTTTGCGATCCGCACCGTGCTACGGTTATCGGTCTTAACCGCGAACACCGGCTTAGGGGCATACGCATGTCATCACCTGATATCAGGGCCGGTGTTGCACTTCTGATAGCGGCCCTCTCGGCCAAAGGAACCAGTATCATCGATAATATCGACCAGATTGACCGGGGTTATCAGAATATCGATGGCCGGTTGAATGCCATTGGCGCGAAGATACAAAGGGTCTGAGCATAAAAAAAGTTCAAGTGTGTTTGCGCTTAAATGAAAGGGCGAGGCGATGCGGAAAGGTATACTTGTTTCATGCAATTATTGCCTTATTTTTATATTATATCTTACAAAAATGCTATTTTACTGAAAAACAAACCGTTAAAATATTATTTTAAAAAAGCAGGATTTTCTATTGAAATATTTACATTTATTTACAATGTTTAACAGTAGTTAACAGTGCAAAAGCTAAAACCATTATACATTTGTGCTCTATTTCAATTCACAATTTAAACGTTAATTTAATCTTTAACAAAAATGAAAAAAATTCTGATTACCGTTACTGCAATGGTTTTCGCATTGAGTAGCACAATGATGGCAACAGCTCAAAACGCTACATCCAAAACGCAGCCTAAGAAAGCTGAAACAACGATGAACAAACAAGTGAAGTCTTCAGCAACAACCACTGCTAATTACACAAAAACGAAAGCTGTAAAACCTGAAGCAAAGGCTACTACAGCTGTGGCAAGTACAAATAAACCTGCAAGACACCGGATGAATAAAGAAAAAATGGCTGAAAAGAAGAATGTAAATAAAACTGACACAAAAACTCCTGTTGCATCCAGCCCTAAAAAAGTTGCTGCGCCAAATAAGAAGTAGAAGTGTTAGTTAGTATTCCGAAAAGCTACCCGTTCAAGGTAGCTTTTTTTATGTATCCGGGTTTTATTTTTATACAATTAAATCACCAACTCAATATGGTGCTTTACACTTTCAAATTGCTGTTCTCCACTGCCATAATGACTGCCAAATAATTATTGGCAGATTATTTGATAATCAAGCCATACACTTAACTTATCCATTCATCACTTTTCTTGTTGATGAAGTATAAATTATTTAACACTACTGATAATCAGGAATTTGAAAAATGTTTAATCGCATGAAGCAGAAAAAGAATACCGAAAAAGCACAGGATATCACCGCCGGCGAAACAACAACTGACAATATTGCAGAACCAGTCGTTCAACCGGAAACAGAACAGGAAGAAATTGCTGCAATCCCAAAAGTATACACTGAAGAGGAATACCAGCTTAAAGTTAACGAACTCAATGATAAGTATCTCCGTCTTTACTCGGAATTTGATAATTTCCGTAAACGTACCTTTAAGGAAAAAATTGATCTGAGCCGCACAGCATCGGAAGGTGTAATTATAGAATTGCTGCCTGTGCTGGATGATTTCGACCGTGCTATGGCTTCAATGAGTACAACCGAAAATTTAGATGCGGT
The DNA here is from genome assembly GCA_038251675.1 of Chitinophagales bacterium. GTDB lineage: Bacteria > Bacteroidota > Bacteroidia > Chitinophagales > Chitinophagaceae > Ginsengibacter. The sequence continues at coordinate 1,576 of JBBSBD010000604.1, forward strand.
TAAAGAAGGCATTCAGTTGATCCATGCCAAAATGAAAGCCATATTTGCATCAAAAGGCCTGAAAGAAATAAAAAGTATAGGCGAGGATTTCGATACTGATTTTCACGAAGCCATTACCAGCATACCGGCACCTTCGGAAGATCTTAAAAACAAGGTTGTCGATGAAGTCCAGAGAGGATATATGCTTCATGATAAAGTAATCAGGTTTTCGAAGGTTATTACCGGAAGCTAAA
>JBBSBD010000605.1:0-1798 GCA_038251675.1 Chitinophagales bacterium
ATTGCCGAAGCCGGCCAAAAACTGTACGACAAATTTCTGCAGGATGGTAAGATCATCTCCACCGGCATCCGCTTCGACGTGAATAAAGCGACATTGCGTCCCGAATCTATGGGCATCATCAACAGTATAGCGAAAATAATGGAGGATCATCCCGAAATAAATTTCAGTATTGAAGGGCATACTGATAGTGATGGTGATTTTGATTTTAACCAGAAACTTTCCGAAGAAAGAGCAAAAACGGTTATGAACCAGCTTGTAGTTATGGGTATTGATAAAACCAAGATTTCTTCTAAAGGCTTTGGTGAAAGTAAACCGGTAAATGCCAACGATACCCCCGAAGGAAAAGCCAACAACCGAAGAGTGGAATTTGTGAAAATGTAAAGAAAATATTAATCCCTAAATTAGCCAGTCATGAAAACCAACATCTATTTACTATTACTATCCGGACTTCTTCTATTCCTTGCGGGAATGCAGGTGACAGGCTGTAAGAAAGAAAATAATAATGAAACAGACCCCGCCCTTGAACAAAGTTATTGGGGAACGCTGACCGTAACCTGGAAAAGCAGTTATCCAAGCTGGGATGTAACTGCGTCAATGGGTGTAGAAATATCAGCCGAAAGGGTAATCGTGATTGAGCCGGGCTCATTACTGTATTCAGGGGAGAAAATGGTAAGCGATGATTCAAAACTAACGCGAAACGGATGGTGGGATATGTCGCCAACCGGCGAAATGGTTGATAATGTCGACCAATGGGGCACATACATTTATATTGATGCACACATTATGGTAATGGAGGATGTTACACGGGTTTACGCGAAAGATAATTCTGGAAACTGGGTTTTGGTAGGCACTGCACCTTTTATGGGTGATGTGCCTGCGGAACTGGCTTTTAGATTCGACCTGTCCACAACCGATGATAACGGTCATAGTATCAGCGTTCAGGAATCAACGGGTTCAATCACCTGGACACTCACACTTTTCCCTCAAACCCCGGGAATTGTCCCATAAAAATAAAGGCAAGGAAGAAAAAAGGCTTGCGTACTGATATAAAAAGCCTGGGGCGAAAACATCCTCCTGGGCGACAAAGGGAATAGTAAGATCAGTATCGAGAATATGATTCCCAGAATTCAAAAAAGAGGAATTGATGGGATTGGGATTGTAATATCAAGGTCAAAATAGATTCGTACCGTATAATTCATTATTAAAGGTTAATTGATATATGGTGTTTGATTTAAAAGGTTTGATGAAAAAAACCAAATGATTATTGAAAAAGTATTCTGACGGAATCCTCCTTGCAGGTTAATCCTATACCAGGATTAAACAAGGAATGAAATCTGCTCTATGATTTTACTAAGAATCATTGAGCAACGGCTTATTATTTCATAAGTTGTTAAAAATCTATAACAGCAGACTCCTGTTGGGTTATTCCTGATATATTTGAGATATTTTTCTTCGTATGTACAAATTTTTATATGTATTAATGTTCAGCATTGGCTTCGGTACACCAATCTATGCTCAGGTTTTTAAAGGAGTGGTCAGCGATAGTACCGGGCAACCCATTCCTTTTTCAACGGTATTCGTAAAGGATCTTTCGTATGGCACATCAGCCAACCTGGATGGCGAATTTGAACTAAAACTCGCCAGGGGAACTTATACTCTTGTGTTTCAATGCATGGGGTATAAAACAGAAACTAAAAGTGTTGTGATAAACGCCCCGGTTACCACGCAAAACATTGTTTTGCAGAATATTGCTTATTCATTATCGGAGGTAACTATTACTTCGGATGCCGAGGACCCG
>JBBSBD010000606.1:0-1772 GCA_038251675.1 Chitinophagales bacterium
GTTCATAAGACTTTTTAGCCCATTGCAATGCGGAGTCAGTATTTCCCAGCACTTCGTGCGATACAGCTATATTCAGGCAAGCCCGCCCGGCATTTTTTCTGCTTGTATGTTTAATTATTTCAGTCCAATCATCTATGGCTGCCTGCCAGTTTGCTACTTCAGTTTTCCTGAATGCGGTCTTGAATTCTTGTTTGTCCGATCCTTTACCTTTCTTATATAAATCCCTTTTTACAGTATAATAACTTGGTAAAAAACGTTGGATGTATTCCCGCCCGGCAGCGTAAGCCGTATTGGGCAAAGCGTCGGGTGGCGGGATTGCAAGGCTGTTGCCTGCTCCGTTAACAGTAAGATGGTTTGTGCTTTGATATTGATCAACAATTTTTTTTGTTGAAGGGTCATACAACCTCCAGAAAGCAATAACGTTTATCCGAACCTGGCTTGGTAAAGCAGGGCTGGGAGTTCCGCCTTTTATTATTGTATTAACGTTTTGCGTAACAGTTGATAACAGCAAATCCGAGTTTGAATCAAATGTTTCCAGAACCAATAATGCATCTGCATTGGTTGAATCACATATATTTTTAACCAGTTGCCAGTTTAGCAACTCTGGAGTTACATTAGTACCTGTACCGTAAAGCCTGGTTTTTTGTGGAATAACAATGTTTATTCCCCTGTATCCTTTCATTTGGTCAAATACAGCTTTCAGACATTCATCTGATGCAATCCGGTCGGATCCTGCGATTTCACCGGTTATAATTGCCTCAATAACCTTCTTTTTCTCATCATTCACATTGGTGAGTGATCTGTTTACGAGTGCAATGGTTTTAATGTTATCAGGTAAATATAAATCAGGGTTAAGCGGATAATTTAATTTAACCTAACCGTAATTACTGCATCCTAAAAACAATACCGAGATCAAAAACAAGCCAACTAAAAATTTATTAATCATATCTCACGAAATTTGGTTTTTAAAAAATACGAAAGCTTTTCCTTATGCTATTCTATAATTAATCTACCTACATGGCGAAAGTCATTTTCTCTCTACAGAAAAGCTTTTCGGTATTTAACTTCAAAATAAATTCTTTTCAGCAAACTTCAGCGATAATTGAAATGTGCAAGCCGGAGAATGAAGGTGAAATAAAGGATAAGATACTCGAAGAGGTGGCTTGATAATAATTTAAATCATTTTTTTGTCGGCTTGTGTTTTCAGGCATGTTCTGTAAGGATAGGATAGGGGTAGTAAATCAACCGCCCACTTCTAAATCCAGGGAACTCATTAATTTTACAAAATAAAATCTGGTTATTCCTTATGCAATGCCTTTTGCAATTCATGAAAGTCAATCGGGCCTGACAGTCGGCAGGTTACGGCTTCGATTTGTATGTCCTGTATTTGTTTAAAGTGATGCGATTTTTAAGCAATGTTTTAAAAAAGCCGGAAATTTGCTCACACGCATAAAATCTGCTCAGTAATCTGAATTGAATTATTATGTTTCAGATAACGGAATAAAAAAGAGGCCAAGCACGAAGATGCAAGGCCTCTTTTCAGTACCCAAACAACTTACAAAAAGATGTTACTAGCTTTTGCTCCATCCGAAGTTCCTGAGGCTGAAGGGTTGTTTATCCCAACTCCGTCGCCGCTATCTTCCAGGAGAGGTTGTTCCTGAGAAGTATCATGATTTTTCGCATAAAGAAATGCTTCAAGGAACGAAACCTTTCCATCACTGTTAGTATCTGCATTTACGACAGCTCCGTTATGATCGGCCCCGTTCAATGCA
>JBBSBD010000607.1:0-1771 GCA_038251675.1 Chitinophagales bacterium
TCTAAAAATTTTTGTGGATTGCGGTCTGCTATCGGGAACCAACTGCTTTGTATTTGTATCATGATGCGATGTCCTTTTAAAAAAGTATGCGCCACGTCAGGCAATTCCCATTTTACTTCCGTTATCTTACCTGGCACAAAAGGCTCTGGTTTTTCAAAGCTATTGCGAAATTTTCCTCTCATGATTTCTGCACGCACCAGCATTTGATAACCGCCCATCGGGTAAATTCTTTCGGGATCCTCTTCAGCGTAAATATTCACATCGTTATAACCCAGGTTTCCAGGAAACACATCAATTAGTTTTACAACAAAATCTGCATCGGTTGTAGAAATACTGGTCATAATATCCGCAATTATATTCCCCGTAACTGTTACAGCATCAGCTAAAGTATCCGTTTGAAAAACCAACACATCAGTTCTTCTGCCGGCAAAGCGCTGATCATCGGACATATAAGTTCTTGTTCTGTTAAAATGAACAAACTCTTCGTAAGGAACCGGCTTGGCAGGGTCGCTTATATAATCGCTGAAACTACTAGTAGTGGCAGGTTTTGACCAACCCAATTTGCCGCCAGCTTGCAGGTAAATAGCTTTATCCTGTTCGCCTGCGGGTGGCCATTGTGAAAAGCTTTTCCATTCATTTGCACCGGTTATAAAAACATTTGCTTCATCTATTTGAGAAATATCTCCTTTGCCTTTTAAGAAATAATTGAAGAAGGGGATTTCAAAATGCTGCTGGTAATATTCACTTGTGTTTGAACCGAACTGTATATTTCCGTGATGTGTGCCGTCATGATTTGCCCACTCACCATGATACCAGGGACCCTCAACAATTTTATTAAAAACTTTACCGGGATTATTTTTCTCCGCAGCTTTATATGCATTCCACGCACCCCAGCAATCTTCAGCATCAAACTCACCGCCAACCCACAACATAGCAGGCTTTAGATTTTTAGTGGCGTTACGTGCATCATGCGCCTGCCACCAGGAATCATAATTTGGATGGGACATCAGGTCTTTCCAAAACGCAATAGTGTCTCCCATATATTTTGAGAGATTTTTTAAAGTACCGGCGTCAAGAAAAAATTTATAGTTATCATGATCAGGATAACCAACGGAACGTGCAGGAATGGAAGTGGGAGATGGGTGTGGCTGTCCAAACCCACTACCCAATGCAGAATAAAAATCAAATGCATCCATTTGAAAAAACACGCCTTTGTGATGGAAATCATCACCGATAAACCAATTAGTAACGGGCGCCTGCGGACTGACCGCTTTTAACGCGGGATGATTGCTTGCTGCAGCCATGGTTGAATAAAACCCGGGATACGAAATTCCGAACACACCTGCATTGCCATTATTATCTTCCATATTTTTTAACAGCCAGTCTATGGTATCATAAGTATCACTTGATTCATCGGTTTCATTCCCTTTTTTACCGGGATTAAAAGGCCTCACATCCGCAAATTTGCCTTCGCTCATCCATCTTCCGCGTACATCCTGTATTACCATTATATACCCTTCTTTAAAATATTCCTTTTCATAACTGTTCCAAAATTCCCTGAAATCATTTTGCCCGTATGGTGCACAGGAATAGGGGGTGCGGGTAATAAGAATAGGATGTTTTTCCGTTTTGTCCTTTGGAATATATATCGAAGTAAATAATTTTATTCCGTCACGCATTGCAATTGAGGTTTCCATCTTTGTATAATTGTTCACTATCCAGGCGCTGTCCACAGGTTGTGCAAATGCTGAAAAAGAAAGAGAAAAAAGAA
>JBBSBD010000608.1:0-1768 GCA_038251675.1 Chitinophagales bacterium
GTTCATAAGACTTTTTAGCCCATTGCAATGCGGAGTCAGTATTTCCCAGCACTTCGTGCGATACAGCTATATTCAGGCAAGCCCGCCCGGCATTTTTTCTGCTTGTATGTTTAATTATTTCAGTCCAATCATCTATGGCTGTCTGCCAGTTTGCTACTTCAGTTTTCCTGAATGCGGTTTTAAATTCTTGTTTGTCCGATCCTTTACCTCTCTTGTATAAATCTCTTTTTACGGTATAATAACTTGGTAAAAAACGTTGGATATATTCCCGCCCGGCAGCGTAAGCCGTATTGGGCAGAGCTTCGGGTGGAGGGATGGTAAGGCTGTTGCCTGCTCCGTTAACAATAAGGTGATTTGTACTCTGGTATTGATCAACAATTTTTTTTGTTGAAGGGTCATACAACCTCCAGAAAGCAATAACGTTTATCCGAACCTGGCTTGGTAAAACAGGGCTGGGAGTTCCGCCTTTTATTATTGTATTAACGTTTTGCGTAACAGTTGATAAAAGCAAATCCGAGTTTGAATCAAATGTTTCCAGAACCAATAATGCATCTGCATTGGTTGAATCACATATATTTTTAACCAGTTGCCAGTTTAGCAACTCTGGCGTTACATTGGTGCCTGTACCGTAAAGCCTGGTTTTTTGTGGAATAACAATGTTTATTCCCCTGTATCCTTTCACTTGGTCAAATACAGCTTTCAGACATTCATCTGATGCAATCCGGTCGGATCCTGCGATTTCGCCGGTTATAATTGCCTCAATAACCTTCTTTTTCTCATCATTCACATTGGTCAGTGATCTGTTTACGAGTGCAATGGTTTTAATGTTATCAGGTAAATATAAATCAGGGTTACGCGGATAATTTAATTTCACATAACCGTAATTACTGCATCCTGAAAACAATACCGGGATCAAAAACAAGCCAACTAAAAATTTATTAATCATATCTCACGAAATTTGTTTTTTGAAAAATACGAAAGCTTTTCCTTATGCTATTCTTTAATTAATCTACATACATGGCGAAAGTCATTTTCTCTTTACAGAAAAACTTCCCGATAATAAACACCATAATAAATTCTTATCGGCACACTTCAGCAATAATTGAAGTGCAAGACGGGGAATGATGGTGAAATCGAGGAGAAGATGCTCGAGGAGGTGGCTTGATGATAATTTAAATCATTTTTTTGTCGGCTTGTGTTTCCAGGCATGTCCTGTAAGGTTAGTATAGCGGTAGGAAATCAACTGCCCGCGTCTATGTGCTGGGCACCCATTTATTTTACAAAAAAAAATCGGATTGTTTCTTCTGAAACGCTTTTTGCCTTTTATTAATGTCAACTGAGCTTATCAATTGGCAGTTTGCAGCTTAGTTTTATATGCGGCTGTTGTGTTCAAGAAATGCGATTTTTATGCAAAGTCTAAAAAATCGGGAAATAAGCTAACGCGCGAATCATTTGCGCAGTAATCTGAATTGAATTATTATGTTTCAGATAACGGAATAAAAAAGAGGCCAGGCACGAAGATGCAAGGCCTCTTTTCCGTACCCAAACAACTTACAAAAAGATGTTACTAGCTTTTGCTCCATCCGAAGTTCCTGAGGCTGAAGGGTTGTTTATCCCAACTCCGTCACCGCTATCTTCCAGGAGAGGTTGTTCCTGAGAAGTATCATGATTTTTCGCATAAAGAAATGCTTCAAGGAACGAAACCTTTCCATCACTGTTAGTATCTGCATTTACGACAGCTCCGTTATGATCGGCCCCGTTCAATGCA
>JBBSBD010000609.1:0-1752 GCA_038251675.1 Chitinophagales bacterium
ACACGCTCAGGGTTTTGCACTAAAAAATCTTTCCACCCATTTAATTTTTTTGAGGAATTAACAGATAAAGATTTGCCCTGGAAGTGATGACACAGTGCGACAGCTATTGCATCGGTGGCATCAAAATATTTTGGGTTCTCTTCGAAATTTAATATTCTTTGCAGCATTTTTAAAACCTGTAGTTTATCGGCATTCCCATTACCGGTAATAGATTGCTTTATTTTACGCGGCGAATATTCCGTTACCGGCACTCCTGCCTGGATAGCCGCAGCAATTGCTACACCTTGTGCCCTACCGAGCTTCAACATACTTTGTACATTTTTGCCAAAAAAAGGAGCCTCAATCGCCAGTTCGTGTGCACAATGAACCTTTACAAGCTCACATACTTTGGAATGTATAATTTGTAATCTTTCGTAAGCATTTTTATTAGCTGAAAGCTTGAGCACATCCATAATTATTAATGAAACACCTTCAGCAGAAACTTTTATAACCCCAAAGCCCATTACCAGCGATCCCGGGTCTATGCCCAAAATGATTTTTGAAGTTTTATGCAATTGAAGTTTATTTTTGAATCAATAGATATAAGGGAACCGGTACTATTGATTGAATGAAATGTACATCGTGCTCAAAGCTACATGATCCGTATTAACAAAAATATCAAAATATTATTCAAGTATATCGTTGCGCCGTTATTGGGATTATGGCTATTTTATTCACTGTATAAGCAGATTCAAGGGCAACCAAATCTTCAACAATCTATTGATGAAATTAAACAGGCACCTTTTGGAGACCAGGCCTTTAAATTTTGGATTGTTATTGCATTAGTATTTGTAAACTGGGGGGTTGAAGCAAGAAAATGGCAGTTGCTTTTGAAGCCGCTTGAGCAAATTAGTTTTTTCACAGCCTTTAAATCTGTGCTAAGTGGCGTAACACTTTCCTTAAACACCCCCAATCGTATGGGTGAATATGGAGGGCGTATTTTATATATAAGCGAAGGAAAAAGAATTAAAGCAATTTCATTATCCATTGCAGGAAGTATAAGCCAATTGATCATTACGTTGCTTGTAGGTTGTGGCGGATTGATATATATCATCTATTTCCAAAATTTTAAAGCCGTTCCCATTATGGGTCTTTCCGTTTTCTGGCTTAAAACTTTATTATTTCTTTCCCTTTGTGTAACCTCTGTTTTGACGCTTTTTTATTTCAGACTGTCATGGATCATAAAGCTTGTTGATAAAATTCCAGCGCTTGCAAACTATGCCCAATACATAAGTGTGCTGGAAGAGTTTACTCCCAAATTATTGTTAAGTTTACTTTATCTGTCTTTCTTTCGATACATTGTTTTCGTCATTCAGTATATCTTTCTGCTTCAGGTACTGCATGTGGAAATTTTATGGATAACGGCGTTCTGGATCATAAGCATTTTGTTTTTAGTATTGGCCATAGTGCCTTCTTTTGCAATCGCGGATCTTGGAATAAGAGGAAAATTCAGCACGGAACTTTTAAGTTTGTATAGTGCCAATATGGTAGGTATTATAGGTACAACATTTGGTATATGGTTCATCAACTTGTTTATACCTGCGTTAATGGGAAGCGTGTTTATATTGAGTATAAAATTTTTTAAAGATTAATTATAAGAGTTTTGAAAGGGATTATAACGGTTATTATTTTATTTTTTGCATGCACTACAAAAGCTGGTGATGAATTTTGTGGCGTGCAGAACAGCGCTTTTAATGCAGGCGAAGAAGTTAC
>JBBSBD010000610.1:0-1749 GCA_038251675.1 Chitinophagales bacterium
AACCCATCGATCACCAAGAGGCACAATCTCTGAAGCATCTGCCCACAATCTCAAAATCTTTAAAAGCGATCTTTCTACCTCACTAATAGTTTCTATTTCGACCGTTACATTTTCAGCAATAATTTCCTCTAGTTTAGGATCAGTTTTATCAATCTCTTTGATGCCATAGGTAATGAACGAGATAATGTAGGTAGCAAAACGCACACCTACAATTACGCCGGGGCCATATTGTATATGCTGAAGCCTTGTTCCTATTCCCAATGTAAGTTGTTCCATAGCTAAGTTCTTTTTGATTCGCGAAATTTATTAGATGATAAAGTCTGCAATATTATGTAAACCTTATCTTTTGATACCAATATCCTTCTAAAAAATAAGTTCATTTATTACCATCTAATATCTCTTCACGATAATCAATTGAATTAAAGTTTACTTTTAAATTTCAAAAAAATAGAAACGAAAATGAAATTCAGGCTGCTTTTATTGCTTTTATTATTTACTTCTTTTGCAATTGCTCAAACGGGCAAAACTGAATGGCAGTCAGCCTCCAGCGGAGGTTACAGCTATAAAACAGTAATGGGCGACCCAATGAAAGCCCGCTTTTATACACTAAAGAATGGGCTGTCAATAATTTTAAGTGTAAATAAAAAAGAACCACGCATTCAATCGCTGGTTGCTGTGAGGTCTGGAAGTAACAGCGATCCAAGAGATCACACGGGGCTTGCGCACTATCTTGAGCACGTGATGTTCAAAGGAACTAATAAATATGGAACGTTGAACTGGGCAAAAGAAAAGCCATTTCTTGATAAGATTGATTCCTTATATGAAAAATACAATCACACAACAGACACTGCAGCACGTGCAGCTATTTATCGTGATATAGACAAAACAAGTGGCGAGGCTGCCAAATTTGCGATAGCGAATGAATATGACAAGTTGATGGCTTCTATGGGTGCAGAAGGAACTAATGCTTCTACCTGGTATGAATTTACAGTTTACACTGATGATATTCCGTCCTCTGCAATCGATAAATATTTAACGGTTCAGGCGGAACGTTTCAGAAATCCGGTGTTCCGTATTTTTCATACAGAACTGGAAGCCGTGTATGAAGAAAAAAACATAAGCCTCGACTCTGATCCTGAGAAAGTAGACGAACTGATGTATGCAACGTTGTTTCCCACAAATAACTATGGGCAGCAAACTACAATCGGAACGATTGAGCATCTTAAAAATCCATCGCTAAATGCAATAAGGGATTTTTATAATAAGAATTATGTTCCCAATAACATGGCTGTGATAATGACCGGAGACTTTGACCCGGACTATTTGATTAAGAAAATAGATCAGCATTTCGGCTATATGAAACCGGGAACAGTTTCCGATTATAACCCTGCCCCGGAAGTTCCAATAACAAAACCTGTTTACAAAGAAGTTTTTGGCCCTGATGCAGAAAGTGTGAATATGGCCTATAGGCTCCCTGGTGGTAACGATTTTAATTCATTTGTAAAAATGACTGCTTTAAAAAGTATTCTTAGCAATGGAAAAGCGGGGCTTATTGATTTCGATCTTAATAAGAAGCAACAGGTGCTGAGTGCCAGGGCGTCTGTAAGCAGTTATCGGCTATATTCATTATTTGAACTAACAGGAAGGCCTAGGGCAGATCAAAGCCTTGAAGATGTGAAAGATCTTTTGCTAAAGGAAATGACCAAGGTGAAAGCCGGAGATTTTGATGAAAAGCTTATAAAAGCGGCA
>JBBSBD010000611.1:0-1747 GCA_038251675.1 Chitinophagales bacterium
ATTCAAGAAACATCTTGTTCCCATAAGGCCTGGCAGGTCATTTGCAAGGGATACGGGCAAATTTAGAAAAAGGTTGAAGCCTAAAGTAACTAAGAATCAAAGAGATGCGATATGAAAATTCCTTAACTTAATGACATTGATTGCGCGGCAGCGGGGAAAGATCATAATAGTAATAAAAACATATACGATGCACCAGTAGATGAAAAGACATTGAATAACTTGATAAAGAGCATGAAAGAGTATCCAGAAATATGTACAATACTTATCTTGGGAGGAGATAACGAGGATGGCCAGGTTTATCCTGCTTATGGGTCTTCGAAAGAGCAAAATGGTTTATTCTATTTTCATTCAAAATCAAGGATTGATGCTATAATTAGGTATCTTAAGGGTAAAGGAATAAATACAGGCAAATACAAATTTAAGCATTAATCAGATATTTAATGCTTTGTATGCGCCTTAGTATTACAGTGCTCATTTAAGCACTTTTTATAATGACCTGCACATTTAAGAACAATGTTTGCTTAATATAAAGCGGTTGTTGTCAACTAAAATTAAAAACTTTATGAAACGTTATTTCTCTAAGATGAACAAAGCTGGACAAGTTATTGCTCTTTGGACATTAATTATAAACATCAATATTTGTGCAAGTTTTAAATCATTTGCACAAATTGAGAATGATACTATAATTTACTGGTCAAAGAGTAGACCAATTGCTAGTCACGATTTTCAAGGTGTTATTCCAAGATCAAAAATTAAAACAGATGAAGTAGCTAATATACATTCAGCTATATTTACGAATGGTTCATCTGAGAATGATATCCCCGAATACAAAGTAATTGTTTTTTTTGTTAAAAAGAAATCATGGGAAAGAGCTGAGCTTTCATCCAATGTATTAAATCATGAGCAAACTCATTTTAACATAACTGAGCTTTATGGCAGAAAGATCAGAGCGCTTATTCAAAAGTTAAATGACCAAGGGATAGACGATATAGATTACTATGAAAAAGAAATAAAAAATCTATGCATTCAAAAGGACAATACTAATGATATTTATGATCATGAAACGAGGAATGGTAGAGATTTATTAAAACAAAAGGAGTGGGATGAGAAGATAGCAACTGAATTGGAAACCCTAAAAGAGTATGAGGTTGATTATTCTAAATACATTGAAGAGTAATTTGGCGGATGCTCCCAAATTTGGCACGCATTTTATTTTCTGCTACATGCTGGTGCATTTTAAATCAATAACAGATTAGATTTTGAAAACAATATTCACCGCTCCTTCGCAAACCCTCTCACCGAAGGTAATCCTTTCGCGTCGTGTTGGCCATTTGCTGTATTTGTAAATTAGCTGCAATTATAATCTCCATAATCCGGATGGTATATGTTTAGTAACAGTTTCAATCCATCACTTCTACACCCATTGAAATCTCCTAATTATTCTTAAACAATACTACTTCGGCAGCCGGTTAACCTCACTTGCCACTAAAATGCTTACTTTTGCAGGTTTAATCTGAATAGCTGTTTGAATCCATTAAAACAACTGGCCGGGCAAACTGCAATATACGGGCTGAGCTCCATTGTTGCCAGGGTCATTAATTTCTTTTTTGTACCGCTGTACACCCGCATGCTTACCACGGGCAATTACGGGCTGGCGTCGGAATTGCTGGCGTATATTGCCTTGTTGCAGGTAGTATTGACATTTGGAATGGAAACCGGGTTTTTCCGCTTTGCCAGCAGGGATAAA
>JBBSBD010000612.1:0-1738 GCA_038251675.1 Chitinophagales bacterium
AGCATTTGAAAATAAATGTCATAAATAATTTTTATGCTGAATAATAATTTAAATCATGGCATTTAATAAAAACATAGCGGTATTATTGGTTGGACTCTTTTTAGTAATGGTAGGGTTCGGAATTACCTTGCCTGTACTTCCCTTTTATATAAAGAATCTTTCACAGGCCCAGGGAATTTCGTCACAAAATGTGTGGCTGCATGTTGGCCTTATAACCGGCATTTACCCCTTCATGCAATTTCTGCTTTCGCCTTATCTCGGGTCGCTATCCGACAGAGTGGGAAGAAGGCCACTTATTTTGTACGGGTTGGCGGGCTATTCCATATCCATGTTTTTGTTTTCAATAAGCGGGAGTATCCCGCTGCTTTATATCTTTCGTTTATTAGCCGGAATATTTTCAGCGGGGTTTTTAATAGCAGCGGGCGCTTACGTAGCAGATAATACTTCAATAGATAAAAGAGGCGTCGGCATGTCATTGTTAGTCAGCGTGGTGAGCCTGGGTGTGGTAGCAGGTCCGATAATTGGGAACCTTTTTTCTAAGGCTGATATTACCATAGGCCGGATTACAATAGATAAATATTCCTTGCCTTTTTCCCTATCTGCAATTTTAGCCCTGCTGGTCTGTGGCTTTTTGTTTTTTTCGTTAAAAGAATCATATAATAATCGCCATCATGAAATAATTGACACAAGGAAAAGAGAAAAAAAATCAGTATTCATCATCTTAAAATCCATTAAAAAATCATTTGCACTGCTGCTTTTTTTTTCTTTTATAAGCCAGCTTTCACTGGCAATGTTCGAAGGCACTTTTGCATTGCACTCACAACGCCTTTTTCAATTTGACGTAAAGCAAATGGGCTTCGTATTTATTGTTTGTGGATCAGTGATGGGACTACTGCAGTTAGGGCCGGTAGCCTGGTTAATTAAATGGAAGGGAGAAAGGGCATTGCTTCCTTATGGGCTTTTGATTCTGGGTATTGGCATGTCCCTGCTGATGCTATCTTCTGAAATTGGATTCATTTTATTTTTTGTTTCCATTGTTTCAGCCGGAATGGCGATTCTAACGCCCAGCCTCGCTTCATTAGTTACAATAGAGTCAGATGAAACTTACGGTACATCATTGGGTATTTATAGTTCTGTAAATAGTTTAGGGCAAATGCTGGGGGTTATCGTAGGTTCGGTGATGATGATCTGGTTTGATCATTTGCCCTACTTTATTATTTCAATCATATTGTTTATTACAGCTTGGGTTGCTATACCCCGATCTAAATTTAAAATTCTTCAACCCGAAAATATAAAAAAACAAAAAGTATAAGCGATATGTCAACAAAGATCCTGTCCTTATGAAAGATAAAATATTGATTGTAGGAGGATACGGCGCTGTGGGCAAATTTGTGTCTGAATGTTTAGCGAAAGAATTTCCCGGCAAAGTAATTATTGCTGGAAGAGACAAGCGAAAAGCCACGGCTTTTATTTTAAAACAGGGTCTGTCTGCCATCCCGGCTGCGATTGATTTAAGCTCAAATTCCTTTCACGATATCAACTTTGAAGAAGTACACACCGCAATAAGTTGCATCGAATATTTGCAAAACGATAATTTCGTTCGTAAATGCATAGAATATCATATTCATTACACAGAACTTGGTACTTCTTATGAAGCATTCCTTCGGCTTATTCGCTACAAAAAAGAGGTTGAAAAATCTAAAATATGTTTAATCCCCGGCGTAGGACTTATGCCAGG
>JBBSBD010000613.1:0-1717 GCA_038251675.1 Chitinophagales bacterium
ATCAGTGATAAGGTCACTAAAGACTATGATAATTTTATTCTCGAAAATATTAATAGCAACCATTGTTTAAGAATTGCAGTTATGCAATGCGAGTATAAATGGCATTATCATAAAACTATGGATGAGCTTTTTATTGTTTTAGAAGGAGAATTAAAAATTGAAATCAGGGATAACGAAGCTGTATTTCTTAAACCAGGTGATTTTATTAAAATTCCTGCAGGAACAATACATAAAACAAGTGCTGCTATTAGAACGGTTATTCTTTGTTTTGAGAAGAATATAGATGATACTGTTTTTTTTATAGATTAAAATTGAATGGGCATTTATCAACCGGTTAGTAATTAAAATAATGAAGATAATAACCATATTTTAAAACATAAAAGATGAAAAAGATAATTGTGTTTGGTGCAACCGGTGGTACAGGTAAGCAAGTAGTGAAACAGGCATTTGAAAAGGGTTATCATGTAACAGTTATTGTTCGTAACCCGGTTGCATTTGATTTGCAGCATTCCCAATTAGAAATTATTAAAGGGGATGTGTTGCAGTTATCCAGTTTTGAAAATGAATTAGAAGGAATGGATGCAATCATTTCATGCCTGGGTAATGGTACAAGTACCAAACCCACAAACGTCTATTCTGGAGGGATCGAAAACATTATTTCAGCCATGAATAAGGCAGGCATAAAAAGGCTTCTTTGTATTTCTGCAGGTGCATTATATACCAATAAAGAAATGGGGTTTTTTATCCGGACATTGACAAGATTGGTATTGCAAAAAATATTGAAAGGGCCTTATGCTGATATGCGTATAATGGAATCTAAGGTGGAAAATAGCAATCTTGACTGGACAATATTGAGACCTGCCCGACTAACAAATAAACCACTTACGGGTAAATACAGAGTTGCTGTTAATAGCCATAATAAACGTCCATTTAGTATTTCAAGGGCAGACCTTGCAGAGTATATGCTCAATACTATTGATAACGCACAAACCTTTAAAGCAAAAGTAGAAATAGCATACTAATAGGAACAAAATAATAATTTACTTTTTTTAAGTAATAGAGTAAAAATATATTTTTCACATCATGTCCAATTTCCATAATCTCAGGCATCATTAATAGAAGATGGTTTAATAATAATCTAAATTTATCAACATGAAAGAATATGCATTACTATTTAGACAACCTAATTACGACTACAGCAAAGCTCCGGAAAAAATGCAAATCCTGACTAAGAAATGGAATGAATGGGTTGGAGCAATTGCTGCACAGGGCAAGCTGTCAAGTAATGGAATAAGGCTGGTGCCGGACGGCAAAGTACTTAAAGCCGGTGGTGTGATCACAGATGGACCATTTGTTGAAATTAAGGAAAAACTGGGAAGTTTTTTTATTGTAAAAGCGGAATCGATAGATGAAGCGGTAACACTGGCTCATGGATGTCCGGCAATAGATGAAGGTGGCAGCGTTGAAATTAGACCCATACTTGTCTCATACTTGTATAAAGCATGAGAAACTAAAATAAGACGAGCCGTCTCAAAAACCGATAGGGTGGTTTGGTATTTTAAAAATGCGAAAAGAAGAAAATTTATTAACAGACTTATTTCAAAAGGAATTTTCAAAAATGATTGCTGTTATCAGCAAACTTTTTGGGCTGCAGCATATTGAAATTGCTGAAGATATTGTAAGCGAAACTTTTTTACTGGCTACAGAAACATGGAAC
>JBBSBD010000614.1:0-1690 GCA_038251675.1 Chitinophagales bacterium
ATATAAAGATCTTAATGTAATACCGTAGAACCCGCTCAGGTTGCCATTTGAAAAAGTTTGTCGAAATAAGCAGATTGAAAAATGGAATAGATTACCATAAATTAAGGAGAGTTTGCCGGAGCTGCGAATTAAAAGATTCTTTTGAAAAAATCTTTCATGTCATTCCAGGATGCGGTGTCTGCCGCGGCATTGTATTCAATAGGCATGCTAAATTTTTTCCCGATCTCTGTGGCAGCCGGGTTAGTAAAAGCGTGTGTGGCGTTTGGATATGATTTGAAAGTATATTCCACGCCGGCGGAATCCATGGATTTTTTAAAGGCTGCAACGTTCTCCGGTGTTACAAACTTATCAGCTTCACCATGGCATACCAGTATGTTTGCCTTTAGCGCATCTTTGTTTACCGGTACACCAGAAAGGTCTCCATGAAAACTTACCACGCCTTTAAGATCGGCACCCAATTTCGCTGCATTTAAAACAATGAACCCACCATAACAATAACCTATTGCAGCCATTTCAGTGGAATCAGTTTGTGGATAGGTTTTCAGTTCTTTCATCGCAGCATCCAGCCGGGTCTTAGCTAATGTAGGATCTTTGTAAAAAGGAGTTGCCAACTCTTGGGCCTCCTTAGGGTCACTTCCCGTTTTGCCATCACCGTACATGTCTACGGCCATTGCGATGTATCCAAGCTCTGCAAGTTGTTTAGCCCTGTTTCTTGTATAATTCGTTAAGCCCCACCATTCGTGTACTATTAATATAGCCGGCCTCTTGCCTTCCATATTGGCGTCGTAATCTATAAATCCAATATAATTTTTGCCATTAAGGGTATATGATACAGAATCTTCTTTTATATTCGCCGCCGGATGCCCAACTGTAGTAGAATCTTTGCTTATCGTTGTTTCAGAACTACTGCTCTCCTGGTTATTACATGAGGTTACGGCTATAGAAAAAATTATGAAACCTGTTAAAATTAATTTGAGATTCATTCTTTGAGATTTTAATTGTGTTACAAAAATATGGAGAAGTATCAAACGATTAACAATCAATTTTGTTCAAAAAACACTTTTAAACTAAGATGATTTCTAAAATAATGCTGGTCAAAATCCCGACAAGAAATAATCTTCACGGATCAGCGTTGTATAAAGATTAATTACAGAATTATCCAAATCCTATGACCCATTATTTTTTAAAGGACGGGAAAACCGAAATTGGCCCGCTCACAATTGAACAATTGAAATCGAGACCTATAGATAAAAATACTCCTGTTTGGTTTGCCGGATTAGAAGAGTGGACGACTGTAGAAGATGTTTATGAACTAAAGGAATTATTCCGTACCAAATCTTCAAAACCGCGTTTCTCAAATACTAAACTGGTTAAATTTTGGAGAAAGCTATTCAAAAAGCCGGCGCGTGAAAAATCATATAGAATGGTTTTGAGTAACGAGAGGAATAATCTCAATTGATTATCTTTTAACTGACATTTAATCTTCGATAGATTTTAGCTTGCTTCCCATCAGCAAAAAATATTCGTTGTCGAAGCACACGAATATCACTTTTTCTATTTCAACAGAAAATAATAAAAATTCTCTAACGGCTTTAATCGCAATTTCTGCAGCTTCACTCTTTGGAAACCCGTAAATACCGGTGCTGATTCCCGGAAAAGCTATCGTTCCGCAATTGTTTTCTGCAGCTAA
>JBBSBD010000615.1:0-1672 GCA_038251675.1 Chitinophagales bacterium
AACGGATTTTTAAAGATTTTAAAATTAAATTTACAATGCAAACAGAAACAAAATCAATGAAAGATGTAATCCAGGAAAAATGGAGCAAGCGCCCCATTATCATAAGCGGGCCGTGTAGTGCAGAAACGGAGGAACAGGTATTGGAAACCGCTACCAGGCTCGCTAAGACGGGTAAGGTAGATATACTCCGCGCCGGCATTTGGAAGCCACGAACCAAGCCGGGAATGTTTGAAGGAATAGGAGTGAAGGGCTTACCATGGATGGCACAGGCAAAAAAAATTACCGGACTTCCGATCACTGTTGAGGTGGCAACCGCGAAGCACGTGCAGGATGCTTTGCAATTTGATGTTGATATGTTATGGATTGGAGCCAGAACTACGGTAAATCCTTTTAGTGTGCAGGAAATATGCGATGCCTTGCGTGGTGTAGATATCCCTGTGCTTATAAAGAATCCCATTAATCCTGATCTTGAATTGTGGAGTGGCGGCATCGAGAGATTGCATAAAGTAGGCATGAAGCAAGTAGGTATGATACACCGGGGATTTTCAAATTATGGAAATACTGAATTTAGAAATGCGCCCATGTGGCATTTGCCTATAGAAATGAAGAGAAGATTTCCTGATATGTTACTTATCTGCGACCCCTCACATATCTGCGGCAACCGTACGCTTTTGCAAAGTGTTGCTCAAAAGAGTATAAACCTCGATTTTGATGGCCTTATGATTGAAAGCCATATTGATCCTGACAATGCATGGAGCGATGCGAAGCAGCAGGTAACGCCCGAGCGACTTGCCGAAATGCTGGACGACCTTATCTGGCGTTTTGAAAATACCGATAAGCAGGAGTTCATAACGGCATTGGCTACCTTAAGGGAGCAAATAAACCATATAGATGATGAATTATTAACACTGATAGGGCAGCGTATGAAAATCGCGGATAAAATAGGCGTCTATAAAAGAGATAACAACATTACAATCCTGCAGACAAACCGCTGGAACGATATACTGGCAAAGGCTTTTTTAAGAGGCGAAAAGCTTGGATTAAGTAAAGAATTTATTACTAAATATTTTGATGCGGTGCATCTCGAAAGTATCAATCACCAGAACAAAATTATGAATGAGTAGTAATCCGGCGGTTCATTACAGATTTTCGGGGAAAACGGTTGATTGTTTTTTTGATGCTGACTTTGGAATTATCGAAACAATCGTTCAAAAAGATAATGCGATTTTCATTACAGATGAAAATATATACACTCTTCACGCTGATAGATTCGCGGGGAAAAAAGTAATCGTTATTAAAGCCGGGGAAAAATTCAAAAACCAGGAAACTGTAAATGAAATAATATCCAGGTTAATAGATTTGCATGCAGACCGTCAAACTTTCATCATAGGAGTGGGGGGCGGCGTAGTAACTGATATCACAGGCTTTGCAGCATCTGTTTATATGCGCGGCGTAAAGTTTGGTTTCGTGCCCACGAGCATACTTGCCATGGTGGATGCATCGGTTGGCGGAAAAAACGGTATAGATGTTGGCGTGTATAAAAACCTGGTAGGTACAATAAACCATCCTGAATTTCTTTTGTACGATTATTCATTTTTAGAAACTTTACCTGACGATGAATGGATCAATGGGTTTGCGGAGATCATTAAACATGCATGTATCAAAGACAAGG
>JBBSBD010000616.1:0-1668 GCA_038251675.1 Chitinophagales bacterium
ACTAAGTTCCAATGTATCTAATAAACTTACCGTAACTTAATCCATTTTATAAAACGCTTCTATTACAAAAATGAATAAGATCATTTGCTTTGCGCTTGCCATGCTCATGGCAAATATTATTTATTGCCAAAACTACCAGGGTGCTGTAGTAAGCAGGAACATCAACGCTTTATCGCTGCAAAATACAGGAGGAGAAAATCCAAACCGAAAGATATCTGTATATCTGCCGCCGGACTATGACAAGTCCGGTAAACGTTATCCGGTTATTTATTACCTGCATGGCTTTATGGGAACTGACAACATAAGCCCCGGTATGAAAAATATACTGGACATGGGCATCAGTAAAAACAAGATCCGTCCATTTATATTGGTGATTGCCGATCACTATACTTTATACCAGGGAAGCTTTTACAGCAATTCACCACTCATTGGCAACTGGAGCGACTTCGAAGCAAAGGAACTGGTTGCTTACATGGATAAAAATTTCCGAACCATTGCAAACCGGGATGCACGTGGCATTGGCGGACATTCAATGGGCGGTTATGGTGTGTTGAAGATTGCGATGTTGTACCCGGATGTTTTTAGTTGCGCCTACGCTATGAGCCCGGGCTTGCTGGCATTTGTAAAAGAGTTTGGACCCAATAGTGATTCTTATAAACAATTAGCTTCTATTAAAACAAAAGAGGATTTAGATAAAACCTATTATCCGAAAGTAATTGCAGCATGTGCAAGAGCCTGGTCGCCGAATGCAGATAAGCCACCATTTTATTTTGATCTGCCTTTTAATTATATCGGCGATAGTCTTGTTGTGGATACTGCAGTGTATCAAAAGTGGAGAGCCAACATGCCTTTGTATATGATCGATAAATATGCATCCAATTTAAAAAAGCTTAAAGCCATAAAACTGGACTGGGGCAGGAATGATGCACCGCGTTTTCCCCTGCAATGTGGTATGTTCAGCCAGGAACTGGAGAACCACGGCATAGAACATTATGCAGAAGAATATATCGGCACGCATGTGAATAAAATATGGACCTCTGATGGCCGGGTGCTCAATGAACTCCTTCCCTTTTTCAATGATTATTTAAAGTTTGAATAAGAAGTTATTTGAGTTATTTATTTTTGATACCGGTTTTTGTTTTTCGTAGCGTCGTCATTGCAATCACTTCATCGTTATATTTTTGGGCAGCTTTTCGGGTTTGTAAAATTTCAATTGACCTAAACTGATAGTATGCTTGCAGTATATGGTTTTGCAACCATCGTTGTTTTTTTAGTATTGATCATCACAAAGAAACTTTCTGTAATAACAGCATTGGTTCTGGTGCCTGTTTTCTTTGGTTTTGTTGCAGGGTTTGATTATAAAGAGTTAGGCGGGATGGCTTTGGATGGTATTAAACAAGTAGCGCCAACAGGAATATTACTGATGTTTGCTGTGCTGTATTTTTCTGTCATGCTGGATGCAGGACTATTCGATCCGGTAATTGCATTCATTATCCGCTCTGTAAAAGGCGATCCATTGAAAGTAATAATGGGTACCGCTATTTTAACAATGGTCGTTCATTTAGATGGCGACGGAACAGCAACTTTTATGATCGTGATTTCAACCTTTCTCCCTATTTATGAGAGGCTAAAAATGAACAGGCTTATGCTTGCAGGTATTGTTGCCCT
>JBBSBD010000617.1:0-1654 GCA_038251675.1 Chitinophagales bacterium
GTTCTTTTTCTTTTCTTCAGTAGCCATAGATGCTTGCCTCGCAATATTTTGTTTTATCTCACCCTTATGCAGAACGTGGGCTTAGATTGTTGTTTTTAATTTTTAAGATGTTCTGTAAAATAAGTATTTATCTATATTTTGAAGTTAATGTTCCGTTATAGAACCGTCGCTCCACATTTCTTCAAGCCTGTAAAATTTTCTTGGCTCCGGCAGCATTACATGAACGACAACATTCACATAATCAATTAGTATCCATTGCTCACCGCGCCTGCCTTCGTGCCTGTATGGCAACTCACCACATTTTTTCTTTACATTTTCTTCTACGGAATCCGCTATAGCCTTCAGTTGAATATTATTTGTTGCTTCGCAAATAATAAAAAAATCAGATACTGCTTCAGGGATTTTTTTCAGATCGAGGCTAACAACTTTATCACCTTTTTTCTCCTGTATGGCATGGACAATTGTTTTAAAGATTTTACTGTTTCTGGTTAACCTGGTAAGAGTTGATTTTTTCCTTGTTGCCAAAAGGGTTAAATTATTCAAATGATTCTTTTTAATCAGTTTTCCATCTTATTAAACGGAAAAAATAAATATTAAATTTTAGATTGCGTTTTTTCAAACTTTTTATGCAACCACTTTATCAAAAATACTAATTCTTTATCAATACAATTTTGTACGCCATTGCTTCCAAAAAAATTCATAATTCTTGAAACGGTGGATAGTACCAACAACTATGCCATGGGATTGGTTCAAAATGACCTTGCAGAAAGCGGTGACGCTGTATTTGCCATGGAACAAACTGCAGGGAAAGGGCGCAGGGGAAAGAGCTGGGAGAGTAACAAAGGACAAAACGTAGTGCTGACCGTAATTTCAGATATGAAATGGCTACCGGTTTTCAGCCAGTTTCAGTTGAGTGCAGCGGTCTCAATGGCTTGCCATGATTTTTTTACCGCTTATACCAAAACTGAAATAAAAATTAAATGGCCAAATGACATTTTTATAAGTGACAGGAAGGCAGGGGGAGTATTGATTGAAAATGTATTACAAGGCAACTTATGGCAGTGGGCAATTATTGGAATAGGGTTGAATATAAACCAGGAAAAATTTGAAAATATTAATTCAAACGCAATTTCATTGAAACAAATGACCGGCAAATCGTATGATGCTGTGTCTCTTTCAAAAGAGCTTCATGAAAATGTTTTGGAGAAAATTGCAAGTTTAAAAAATGGAGGATACAGTAAAACGCTTTCGGCCTACAACAGTAATTTATTTGCAAAGAATAAAAAAGTGAAACTCAGAAAGGGGAACATCACTTTTGAAACTACAATTGAAAGAGTTTCATCGAATGGTGAACTCGTTACAAAAGATGCTATCGAAAGGACTTTTGGCTTCGATGAGATAGAATGGATATGGTAAATCCTATACTACAATGTTTATCATTTTCCCTTTTACAAATATGATCTTCCTGACCGGCTTATCCTCTATCCATTTTTTTACAACTTCATTATCTAAAGCTATTTTTTCCACTTCGATTTGCTGCACATCAAGAGGTAACGTAATTGTCGTACGCATTTTTCCATTTATAGAAACGGGATATTCTTTTTCTGATTCTATGAGATACTTTGTTTCCAGTTTTGGGTAATGCGCATCAATA
>JBBSBD010000618.1:0-1638 GCA_038251675.1 Chitinophagales bacterium
CACCGATGGAAGGTTGAATAATACGCTTCTTACATTTTTTGACCGTACCAATGACGAGCGGCTTGAAGCCGGCGATACAGTAAAAGTAGAAATGCAATGTGTGGATCCTACTGTGTATAAATTCTTTTCCAGCCTAAGCCAGAGCAGCACCGGCAGCAGTGATAATGTATCTCCCGGCAATCCCGTAAGTAATATCGAAGGCGGTGCTTTAGGATATTTCAGCGCTTATACAAAGCAAATAAGGGTTGTTATTGCAAATTGAATTACAGAAAAGAATCTTGTTACATTTTCGATTTACAAAAAATTTACTGACTGAAACTTTGACCGATAAATTGCAAGGCATCTGTAATGCCAGAGCGCCAATACTTCCAGGTATGCGCACCGTCACGTACCCTGTACTCATGCGGAACTTTTTTCTCACTGAGTGCTATGTGGAGCAGGCAATTTCCTTTTGTGAGAAAATCATCATCACCGCAATCTATCCAGTACCTTACTTTACTTAACTCTTCAACGGATTTTGTATCCACCATTTTTAGAATGGAATTATCGTACCATGCTTTGCTAAGGCGGTCTTTGCCTTTTAGTCCGCGGCCAAATAATTGAGCGAAAGTCCGTTCATAAGTTTGATCGGGGAAACCTGTCATTGCATCATCGTCAAATACCGCAGCGCTCAATGGAGCTGCTGCTGCAAAGAGGTCGGGATATTTTAGCGCATAGAATAAAGTTCCATATCCACCCATAGAAAGCCCTGCAATGGCTCTGTATCTTTTTTGATTTTTAATTCTGTAATTTTTTTCAACAGCGGGCATGAATTCTTTAATAAAAAAATCCTCGTACTTTTCTTTACCATCATAAGAATTAATATACCAGCTTGAATCGCCGTTTGGCATTACAATTATCATTGGTGGTATGGTGCCGTCAGCAATAGCCTGATCGGCATAACGATTTATCTCTCCGAATTGCAACCAGCCCGTGTTATCATCAGTATAACCGTGAAGGAGGTAAACAACGGGGTAACTTCTTTCTGATGAACTATAGTCAGAAGGGAGGTAAATCGTATAGGCTACATTTTTATTTAGAATGTTGCTCTTGATATTGAGTTGCTCTATAACTTTCCCGGGACTCTGCGCCCATGCTGAGGTTAGCAGGCAAATGCTACAAATTAAAACAAATGATTTCTTTAGAATAATGCGCATAATTAAAAATATTAGATGTGTAAATGTAACGGGCGATCTGTCAAAGAACAAAAATAAATGCCTGACCAGGGAGATCAAATTAAATTGAATTTTACCGACTTTAGTGTAATGAATAAAAATCTCTACGATATTATAGTGATAGGATCTGGTTCCGGTGGATTAAGTGTTGGGCTTTTTATGGCTAAAGCAGGCTTCAGGGTTTTGATGGTTTCGCTAAGTGATACAGATATTGGGGGCGATTGCCTAAATGATGGATGCGTACCGAGTAAAGCAATTATTCACGTAGCAAAGATTATTCACAATGCAAGAGAATCTAAAGACTTTGGGCTGAACGTGGATGGCGACGTCGACATAAAAAAAGTGATAAAATATGTTTACGACAGGCAGGAAAATATAAGATCACATGAAAACGCTTCGTGGCTGCGTGAGCAGGGAGCTGATG
>JBBSBD010000619.1:0-1628 GCA_038251675.1 Chitinophagales bacterium
AGCAACAAAAGCAATTGGCGGAATTACAAAATCAAAATAAAATACTTGTTTCCAATAATGAAAAGCTGCAACAACAATTGCAATTATTGTTGAGCACAGTTTCGGCGCTTGGTAGAAAAGTGCAGGTTATTGCCTCCACGCAAAACAATTTAAATACAATTACTAAAAAATAACTCCACCTCTGCGCAGTCAATTATTATAATCCCGGGGGAATTACTTATACGGGGGAAGATGTAACTGTAGTTGTTATTTCTTATGACCAAAATCATTTAACGGGTGCATTCTCGGGAAAGTTGGTAGATGCAAGGATTTCAACAATGGCTGCCTAAAGATAAAATGGAAATATTTACTGCAGCGAGGTAAAAATAAAACGGCAAAACGCGGCGTTAATTACTATAAATTACTTAAAATTTGCTTCAGTAAAATGTAATTCGATAAGGTGTGCTATTTTTACCAAAATTTAAAAACAATGGACATAACAAAAAGAGATACAATTACAGATTATACAATTCTAACGAACGCTTCTGACCGCACACATGCTAAATCCTTTATAGCGAATGTTTTCCTGCTGATGTTTATTGCGCTCGGCGTTTCAGCATTATTTGCCTGGCAGTTTTCGATTAACGAAGTATTGCTAAGCTACCTGGTTTCGCCGGTTACGGGCCTTACCGGCTTAGGTAAGATCACCATTTTCGCTCCACTGGGTTTCGTACTTATCATGTCGTTCGGATATAGAAAATTATCCTCGACAGCATTAATGGCACTGTTCATTGCTTATGCAATTATTAATGGAATTAGTTTCAGTTTTATACTGATGGCATTTACACCTGGATCAGTTTTAGGATGTTTCCTTTCCGCCTCAGCCATGTTTGGTGTAATGGCCTTCATGGGTTACACGACCGACCAGGATCTTACAAAATTTGGCCGCATATTAATGATGGGTGTCATAGGTATTTTGATCGCCATGGTTATCAACTTTTTTCTTCACAGCAGCAGCCTTGATTATATTATAAGTATAATTGGTGTAATGGTTTTTACTGCCCTTACCGCTTATGATGTACAAAAGCTAAAAAGAATTGGTGAAGGCCTGGAGTACCAGGATGTTTCGGTTAACGATACTAAGAAAATTTCTATTTTGGGTGCTTTGAATCTTTATCTTGATTTTATAAACATCTTTTTATTTCTCCTTCGATTGTTTGGAGGAAGAAGAAACTAATTTTTTTATGGAGACGGCTTTTAGCCGTCTTTTTTTGCCCTTCATTTATTTCAAGAGACAGTGAAATATTTGCGGGTTGCTTCGGCTGTTTTTCTGTTGCCGAATTCCTGGGAAATTTTTTTATTATACCATTATACGTAATACCATTATTTTACTGAAACCAAAAGGTTACACGTAGCTGTGAGTAGTGATTCGGATAAAGTGTAAAGGCGAAGCAATTTTTGAATGTTAGTAGATGGGAAATGTTTTTTTATGATTTATTTTTCAAAACCCGTTCGCACTAAATGGCAGGTGAATTATGGAACAGGCTTTCGAAATCCAACCTTTTTATTTGTTACGTTTATATGAAGAAATGAATATTTAATGGAATTATAATACATAAATTATATATTCGTAGTGAAGTAGCGTTAAG
>JBBSBD010000620.1:0-1594 GCA_038251675.1 Chitinophagales bacterium
ATGAAAGAGCTGGTAGAGCAGGGCTATGTTTATATAGCGCAACCACCTCTATACTTACTTAAGAAAGGCAAAGAGCAAACTTATGCCTGGAATGACGATGAACGGAAAGCCTGGGTGTTACAGGTCGCCGGAGGAAAGGAAGACACCGTTCATGTTCAACGTTATAAAGGCCTTGGTGAAATGAATTCTGAACAACTTTGGGAAACAACAATGAATCCTGCAACACGTACTCTTAAACAGGTAACCATTGATAGTGCCGCAGAAGCCGACAGGGTATTTAGTATGCTTATGGGTGACGAAGTGCCTCCAAGGCGGGAGTTTATTGAGACGCATGCAAAATATGCACGCCTCGATGTGTAATTTTTTTATCCTGGAAATCTATATTTAAAAATTTGTGAACTATGAAGGTCGCTTGCAGGAGTTATTTACTCTTGTTCTTCACTACAGTATCTTTTGCTTTAAAAGCGCAAATTGATTATCCCGTATTTAAAAGTAACGTTGTTATAAATCCGGCTGATAGCCAAAAGCTTTCACTGGAGATTACTAATCTTAACTACATCTATAATACCGAGTATTTTACAAATATTCCACTAAGTGGAACTTTGTTTGGTTACCAGCTAATCCCCGAAGTGAAATACCAGCCCAATTCAAGATTTGTTATAAAAGGGGGCATTTATCTTCAGAAAGAATTTGGCAGAAACGGTTACACTTCCCTGCTTCCAACTTTCTCCGTTAAATACAAAGCAAAAAATTCATCTTATATTCTCGGTACTCTTGAAGGTAACACCAATCACGGTTTTGTTGAACCCATTTACGATTACAAACTGTTGCTAAATGAAAGACTTGAGAATGGTTTCCAGTTTTTTGTAAACACAAAAGGGTATGATCACGATTTTTATATTAACTGGAGGAGGGCTATTCACCTTGGCGATCCTTTTAAAGAAGAATTTGATATTGGATACATTGCGAAAGTGAACCTTTTAACCAGTAATAAAGTCGAAATAAAAATTCCAATACAGCTTTTATACACCCATAAAGGTGGTCAAATAGATTCAGCTTCAACCCCTTTAACTTCGATAGTAAATGATGCTGCAGGAATTTCTTTTTCCTATAAGGCAGGTGACAGGTTTTTGCGGAAAATTGTCTTCGATAATTACTATGTTAATTACAAGGATATATCTGGAACCAAGCTGCAGCCTTTTAATGAAGGGAACGCCTACCTCTCTCACCTGCTTTTTAAATTTAAATATTTTGATCTTGACTTGAGGTATTGGAACAGCCAGGGATTTATCAATCCAAGAGGTAACTCCCTATTTAGTTCAGTATCAGAAAAATACATCGGACTTACGGAAAGGCATCGTCATCTGCTGCTTGCGAGCCTTATATATGATAAAGAACTTTTCCACAATGGAAATTTTGATTTTAGGTTTAGCCCTTATTATGATTTTGTGGAAAAAAAGCTGGAATACTCATACGAAATGTATTTTTCCTACCATTTATCAGTATTACTGGCCAAAATCAAAAATACTTTAATGAATTGAGCTTGCTGTTTTATGCCAAATAATGTGGCGTAAATAAGTATAAATGGCTAAAT
>JBBSBD010000621.1:0-1582 GCA_038251675.1 Chitinophagales bacterium
ACTATTGCTGTCCGGTAAAAATTGAGATTTGCTATCAGGCTCACACCTGTATTAAATTTCATCTGATGATTGATTGTTTTTTTAATAGCAGGGTGTCAAGTTATAAATGAAAGCTGATTATAATTATTATCTTCTTGTTTTTTGAATAGTTTTAATAATGCTTTTTCAGGAGAATTTAGAAAGGCAAATAAATCGATGTAAGTCATAAGATGAATTCTTACCATTGCAGCAAGATTGGAAAAAGACCATTTAGCCTTTGTTGCTTTCTTCACTATTTTTAAAAGCAGATCTGCAATATGTACACACCATACTTGTATTTTAATAGCATTCTCAGAATCACCCAAAAAATATTTCAAAGTATAATTCTGTTTCATTCTTTTAAATAGTAATTCTATTTGCCAGCGTTTGCGGTACAGAGATGCTACGGTTGTAGCACTCATTCTATAGTTATTAGTTAAAAATTCATATTGCTCTTTTGAAGCTTCGTCATAAAGAGTGACCAGTCTTGCAGTTACTCTGGTGCCGGATCTCCAGCCTAATTGAATTTGTTGATCACCGATGATGGTGGGATCTTTAGACATTTGGTATTGTTGTATGACAGTATAAGTAAAGAGCTTATTAAGCCGGGTGACCCAGGTTATCCCTTCACTACTAAACCGATTTAAAGTTGTAAAATCACGATATCCCCGGTCAAAGACAATTATTGAACCCTTTGGAAGATTGACCTGTTTCAAAAACTGCGAATCATTGGCTGCCGCTTCCGTAATACGAATCATGGAAGGAACATCCTGATCACTTCTTATAAGTGAGTGCACTTTAATACCGCCCTTTTTCTTTCCGCTTACGGGAATTTTACCTGAAGTCCGCAACACTTCCTGAAAAAGAGAAATGACTGTGCTATCGATAATATATAATCTGGAAGCTTTGCTTTTCTTTCGGCTGTCCGATAAAAAAGGAGCATATAGCTTAAAAAGAGAATTATAAATCTCTCCGAATACTTCTTCGTTTCTTCTTGTATTTGCATCTGATATAGTGCTACGTCTTGGGTGATAACGAACGCCAAGATGTGATAAACGTTTTTCCGAAGCAAGCATGCCGGTTGTAACTTCTCTTAGCGAATTACAATTATTAAAAATGGAATATAGTATCGTAACCAAATGCTCATAAGTGGTAAAACGTTTGCAATATCTATCAGCATTATACTGCCTGGCAATGCGAAGCGTAGTATCTTTTGGAATGAATTTTAAAAGCTGACTGAAGATCGGCTGTCCGCTAAAAAAAGTACTTTTGTTCATATTGGAATGTTTTAAGTGTCGTAACTCAAAACTACCAATTTGTGGAGGTCAAAACGACCTCCTTTTTTATAAATGAAATACTTTTACCGGACAGTAATACATTCAAACCAAAACCTCCATGTATGAAGTAAAAAAGTCTGGAACGTCTTTCAATGTTATTATTGAATCAATAGAGGATTTGAAAGTATTAAATAACAAAGGAGTGAAAGCTATCCGGGGTACTTTTGAGGGGAAAATAATGGACCAGAATGGTAAGGTTGTTGAAATAACCGAGGGTAAATTTAGTA
>JBBSBD010000622.1:0-1580 GCA_038251675.1 Chitinophagales bacterium
ACCGGCAATCTTTTGAATCGTACTAAAGGTGACAAGGTAATATGGGCAATTGTAATACTTCTTACCATGGTAAGCATTCTCGTTGTATATAGCAGCGTGGGTTCACTTGCTTACAGGATGAATAAAAGCACGGAGAGTTACCTGTTCAAGCAAGTAGGGTTTATAGCTTTGGGAGTAGTGATCATTTATTTTGCCCACAGGGTTAACTACACAATTTATTCACGGGTTGCTCTTATTTTATTTTTGATTTCCATTCCGCTTTTAATTTATACGCTGAAGTTTGGAAGTAATATCAATGAAGCCAACCGGTGGATAAAATTACCTGTACTCAATCTTACATTCCAAACTTCTGATCTTGCTAAGCTTGCATTGTTTATGTATATGAGCAGGCAGCTTAGTAAAAAGCAGGAAGTTATTAAAGATTTTAAAAAAGGCTTTTTGCCACTGATCATTCCTGTTAGTATTATATGCCTTTTAATAGCTCCGGCTAATTTATCAACCGCTTTGCTCACGGGCGGTATCGCACTTATGATGATGTTTATAGGAAGAGTAAGAGTCAGGCATATTATGATAGTGGTAGGAGCAGCATTAATCCCCCTTGTTATATTGATTCTTATTTCAACACATTATTATAATAAAGAAGAGCATACTTCAAAAGAAATTCCTGGGGTATTTACAGTTGGGAGAATGGGGACGTGGATTAAGCGTGTTCAAAATTTTATATATGCCGGCAAAGACAATGAAAGTTACCAGATCGAGCAATCGAAAATTGCAATTGCCAAAGGCGGCTGGCTCGGGAAGGGGCCTGGAAAAAGTGAGCAGAGAAATTTTTTACCGCATCCATACAGCGATTTTATATATGCAATAATTATCGAAGAGTATGGTCTCGCAGGTGGTGTCGTAATTGTATTGATTTACTTACTTTTTCTATTTCGAAGCATCCGTATTTTTCAGCGATGCCCCTTTGCATTTGGAGCATTTCTTGCGATAGCACTCAGTTTCACTTTGGTAATACAGGCAATGGTAAATATGGCGGTGACCGTAGATATTTTTCCTACAACCGGTGTTACGTTGCCACTGATAAGTATGGGAGGCAGCAGCCTTTGGTTCACCTGTTTCGCGATCGGTATTATTTTGAGTGTTGCCAGGAATGTGGAACAAATGGAAGGGAAGGAATCTGAACTGGTAACGGAGCAGATAAAGGCTGAATGATGCAATAACGATTGATTAATGTAGAATGAATAATAAAAATGTAATTGATAAAGCAGAGCAGGTAATTCCTTTTTCCGAAAAAGGGACGAGGATAATAATTGCAGGAGGCGGTACGGGCGGTCATATTTTTCCTGCGTTAGCGATTGCAAACGCATTAAAAAAGCTAGAGCCCAATGTTGAAATCTTATTTGTTGGGGCAAAAGGGAAAATGGAAATGGATAAAATTCCCGAGGCCGGTTATAAAATCATAGGTCTCACAATCGCCGGATACAACAGAAGTTCTTTGATGAAAAATATCGCTTTACCATTTAAGCTGGTTAAAAGTTTTTTTGAAGTTACCAGTATTCTGAAAAACTTTAAGCCAGGCG
>JBBSBD010000623.1:0-1567 GCA_038251675.1 Chitinophagales bacterium
TCTCCCTTCCATCAATTTTATCTGCATAGCAGGAATAAAATTTTCATCAATGGTTAGCGCAAAAGCCAGGTTGCTATGGGGATCCAGCACGCCATTTTTTTCAACACTATAGTCCATCATCCCGATATTATTATTTCCAATCGGGTTGCCGGCAGATGCTACAGCTTCTATTTGAGGATTCTGCAACATGTCAGAACGAAAGGCAGCAAACTGTTTCCTCAATGGCCGAGAATCAAGATGAAATGTAAGCACCTGCTGCTTATTAAAACCAAGGTCTTTCTCCGAAACAAAACTAAGCTGGCTATAGATAATTATGGAAGCAACGATCATAACCACCGTAACGGTAAACTGGAAAACTACCAGCGATTTACGAAACAATATTTGCGCCCCGAGGTTGCCCACCTGGTTTTTTAAAGCAGGGATGGTTTTAAAACCGGACAAAAATAAAGCAGGGTACAATCCACCAATAAGCCCGCCAATTATTGAAAAAATAAGCAACGCGACCACGCTGTACGTTCCTCCAAAATACCACGGTGATAAATGCTTTCCTGTAAGGCCGTTGAATAATGGCATTATCAATATAACAAGAAAGACACTTAATGCTGCCGCAATAAGAATCACCATTATTGATTCCGTAAGGAATAAGGAAACAAGATTTTTGCGCGAGGAGCCAATGATTTTTCTTACCGCAACCTCACGCAGGCGCACAGACGCTCTTGCCGTCGTGATATTCGTATAGTTGATGAAGGCAATGATCAATATGAGTAAACCAACTATGGAGAGTACATATAGATAACTGATGTTCCTGTTCTCTCCCAATTCATAACTTAAATGCGAATGCAAATGGATAGAGGTCAGCGGCTGAAATTCTATTGAATAAGAAATATCCAAACTATTGGCAGTAAAATACTTTTTTATAAAAGAAGGCATCTTTGCACGAAGAGCATTTACATCTGCATTTTTCTTGAGTAGTACATAAGTGTAAATGCTGAAGTTCCCCCAATCGCCGGTATAATCTGCAGGCATGGTACGCAGCGCCTGGAAAGTAAAGTGAGAATTTTCCGGCACATCTTCGATGACTCCACCAACCACGTTGGGCGAGTTATTATCGAAATAAATCGTTTTGTTTATGGCAGTCGCCGGATCTGCAAATAATTTATTACATAGTGTTTTAGTGATCACAACAGAGCCCGGTTTGGCCAGCGCATTTACAGGATCACCGGCAAGGAAATGATGCGTAAAGGCTTTGAAAAAAGTTGGATCGGCAAAAAAAACCGCATCCTCTTTAAAGCGCTTATCGTTATAATTGATAATGCCACCAGCCTCCGGGTCAATGCGAACAGTTTCTTCTACTTCAGGATAGTCATCCTTTAGCGCTTTGGCTGTGAGACCGGAAGTGCCAGTTACATCAAACTTATCTGCCTCCCAGTTTCCATGTGATGCAAGACGATAAATGCGATCTGCTTTTTTATGATAACGATCGTAGCTGAGTTCCTGCGCAATAAAAAGTGCAATAAACCAGAAGGCAGCAAGGCTAAGGGCCAGGCCGGTAATATTAATGAAGGAA
>JBBSBD010000624.1:0-1551 GCA_038251675.1 Chitinophagales bacterium
CCAGCCATATATTTTTCAAAAAAACTTTCGCTGCTTAAAACTTCAATTTTTGAAAAGTAAAAATCAGCAATATCTTCAGTGACGATACAATCGCATTTGTTTTCAAGCGCCGAATAATACTCAAGCCCATCTTCAAAATCATTCACAGCAGGATTTTGTAAAGATTGCATTACCGTATCCTTATTGGCCGCGGCAATCTTTAAGTGTTTACATAAAATTTCAATTTTATTTTTTGCAGATGCGCTGTTATATTTTTTCTCAGCAAAATAAAACGCAATGGCGAGGCACACAGGCGAAGTGTATATTGAAAACCTGCTTTTGTCTGCAAGGCTTACGATCCGCGAAGTGTATGTAAATATTGGATACTCTTTATTCAATACAGACACCAAAATATTAGCATCAAGAAAAATTTTCATTTTCTCGATTTAAAATATTCCGCCTTGGCAGCTTTGCGGGACCTTTTTGCCTTCGTTTCATAAACGGCATCTCCCTCGGCAACCTGCATCACCCATTCTGAAATGGGGAAATCTTCTAGTGATGAATAATTATCGGAAGTGACTTTATTTAAAAGAAATTCAATCAATCTTGAAAGGCTAATGTTATTATTCTCAGCATATTTTTTTGCCCTGGCAATTACACTTTCATCAAAGCTCAATGTTATCTTGTTATCCATGCCTTTGGTTTTAGAAAACAAAATTAATCTTTTTATACTACAAACAAAATTTTTCTATACGTATAAAATTAGAGTTCTTAATTCTTCGCTCAAAATTTTTCGAGTTCTAAAAATCCTTCTCCCAGGTGATCAATAATATCGCCGGCAATCATCGCTTCTTTAGATAATTTTTTTGCTGCTAAATCCCCGGCAAGTCCGTGTAAATAAACGCCGAGTATACAAGAATTAAGAGGTGAATAATGTTGAGCAAGCAGTGCAGTAATAATTCCGGTAAGAACATCGCCGGCGCCGGCAGTTGCCATGCCTGCATTTCCCGTTGAATTGAAATATCCCTCTCCACCTGGCGTAGCAATCAATGTATGATGGCCCTTGAGCACAATAAAAATATCTAATTCTTTTGCCTTTGCAATTGCAAGTTTCATACGTTCAAAATCATTGGCTGTTTTTTCAAATAGTCTTTCAAATTCTTTAGGATGTGGTGTGATTACACTTTTAGAAGGAATCGACTTATACAAAATTTTATGTTCACTTAAAGTATTCAAACCGTCAGCATCTATTACTATCTTTTTTTTAGAATTCTTGAAAATGGTTTGCAATAATTTTTTATGAGAAGTATGCTTTCCTATTCCTGGGCCAATTCCAATGACTTCAAAATCTTCTGTATTTTTTATGTCTTTTATAAATGTTTCCCCAAAAACTTTACACATTGCCTCGGGCACTGAAGACTGCATTATGGTATAACCTTCTTTACAAATATAACAAGTGAGCTTACCAACACCACTTCTAAGACATGCTTTTGAACTAAGAACGGCAGCTCCCATCATACCATAGCTTCCCGCTACCAGGCAGGCGTAGCCGTAATTCCCTTTATTGGCAAA
>JBBSBD010000625.1:0-1548 GCA_038251675.1 Chitinophagales bacterium
AACGAAGAATATAATTGCATGAATAATGAATCGTTGCCATTCCTGAGGTAGCCTGAAGAGATGGATGCAGCAATTGTAAAAGGCCCGGCATTTTGCCCTGAACCACTCGTAAAATTGCTGATAAAAAATTCCCACGCTGCCCAACTATCCCCTATGGAAATAAATCCTGGTATGTCTCTTTTGTAGCTGAGTGTTTCATTTTTGCCTTCATCATCTTTGCTCATCATCTTTCCTAAAAACGTTTGCTTCTTCTCTTTAGAAATTGATGCGATAGAAAACACCGCATTCGTTGTAGTAGAATCTGTAGCAAGCAAAAGTTTATACCATTTTGTTTTTTGAATGGTTACATATTTACTGTTATCTATATCATTTCCGGAACCTGAAATTTCCATATCAAATGATGCGCTGTCCTTTGATCTCCTTCTTATGATTGGCGAATCTATTTTGTACACATCTTTGGTAGTGTAGTTCCCAAAAGCCGGTTTTGATAAACCAAACAATCCTTTTTTTTGCTGCACCTTCCAACCTTCACTTTTTGCCAGCATCATAGAATCTTCATTTACCTGGCTTAAACTAATCTTACTAAAAGACAGAAGTATTGTTAGGACTATAAGCGGGAAAAAAAATGTTCTTTGCATTACGTGCTATTTAAGGTTATCGGGTCAACTTGAAACTAAAAGTTCCATTATTTTTTGCATTCCGCAACACAATTATCAATGTCATTTGGCTAAGCTTCATCCGGGCTTCCAACTTGTAGATTTAGGGTTGCCAACATTCTAACGGGGTTGGCAACCCTTTATCTTCCGCAAAGATGCGTAACCAATCTTCTACTAGTGATTTAATTCGCTCATTGATTACAAAGCTTATTATCGCGTCTTCACTATTTTTTGTTCCGTTATTCCCGATGCCGTTTGCAGCCGGCCTATGTAGATCCCCTGTGGAAGTTTGCTTCCGTCGAAATTTACCTGGTGCAATACTTTCTTTTCTGTTCCGCCACTGTAAACGTTGGCAACTACTTTGCCATTCAGATCATAAATCTTAAGTGATACCGGCCCTGCCTCCGCAGCTTTGAAAGAAAGGGATATAGTGGAACTAAATGGATTCGGGAAGGCTGTAATTGTATTTTCATTTTTGCTCTCGTCTTGTTTCTTTGGATTTAATGACTGATCACAGTCTCCCAGGTAAGCACCTTTTTTCATAAAACCTTCCGCAGCGGATTTTGAAATGCAAAGACTATTACCATTAAAGCACAGCTTAATCTTCTCTTCATCTTTTTTATCATTGCCACATAAATAATCGGGCAGGGCGGCGTAAAGAACTTTTGCAACATCATACAAATTTGCTCCATGATAATTGGTTAGTAACGCCAGCGTTAATTTTTTATCTGGTTGATAAAACATAATAGAGCGATAACCCGGAGCATTGCCGTCATGCCCAATGAAATCATACACCCCGCTGATCTTATTGGAAAGAATAATTCCATAGCCAAGGCGGTCGCCATCTTCATCGGGAGTTGGAGAAATAGATTGCAACATGGCATCGAGCGTA
>JBBSBD010000626.1:0-1541 GCA_038251675.1 Chitinophagales bacterium
TACTGATTCCAGCGTTACATTCACAAACGCTTCCTTACCGGAATTGACTGCAACATTTTCCAGCACATTTTCTTTAAATCCTGCATAAGAAACTGTAATACGATATATGCCGACTGGCACGTTGGCAAACCTAAAAATGCCGTCTTCATTGGTGATTACTGATTTACCCAGGCTGGCGATACTCACGGTAGCGCCCTGCAACGGGCTTTGCAATACTTGCTCGGTTACTATGCCTTTTAATTGCTGCGTGTATTGTGCTCTTGCAGTAAAAAGCAGAAGGGATAGGGCGAGGCTTAAAAATAATTTCATTGTTCTTCTTTAGTGTTATTGATAATTGTTACCTGCCACTATAACAACTAAAGAAAAGTTTACCCCTAGGCGTTAAGAATATTTTATGAAAATGCTGGAAATGTGTTGAGTAAAAGATTTAAAAGAGATGAAGGATGTGTGATAAATCAGTACCGGGGGTATTCTTGCAGGGAGGCTATTCAATAAGAACCCGTCTATATTTTGGCGTTTCAAAAAGTTCGAAGTATTTATGGACAGAATAATCGGAGTTGCACATTATTGCAGTCTGGCAATTCATTCTTTCAATTATGGATTTCTTGGGGGAGATGGATTAAGGCCAAAGGGGCTTATAACAAAAGCAGCGTCAAGGCTTGCTATTTTATAGCTTACGTAATGTTTGATTCCTGTAGGAAATGTCGCATCCACATATTGCATCGGCTCCATAGAAAAGCCTAAGCCCGTTGTAAAGCCTGCTTTTCTTAAAGTATCCCTCTCCAGAATTAGGATGCCCAAATAGTCAACCTCAAGGCTCGAGAGTGAGCTTTGAACAAGCGCAACTTTCGGTTCCATAATAGAATCAAATATGTTCATAGCGGCGCATGCTAACGCAATACCGCCCGGTTTTTTTTCATACCTGAAAGTAAAATATTTAAAATCGAGGTTATCAATATAGTCTTTCAGAACATTCGCCGTCATCGTCATTGTAAAGAACTTTTCCATGTGTTATGTTTTTGGGGATGATAGTTACTTTAAAGCTAATAAATTGCTTTTATATAAAAAATGTTTCTAACCGCTTTTGCGAAAATTTCCCCGCTTAGTTTGAGTCGATGATTTATTCCGGATCATGATAGCTATCGGGGATTTGGTAATCTCATGGTAATGCTAATTCAGGGAGATTGCTTCGGAGCCGTGAGATCTGTTTGGGGCTGTAAGAATCAGGAATTCAGCTTACCGGGCTTTCGCTTTTAATAATGCAAATAGTTCCTGCATTGCAGAATCCGGAAAATGGAAAGAAGGAAATTTTAATTCTTTAGGCAGGTTCTTTATTTCAGTGAGTTTTTCAAATTCGTGGGCCGACCCGGATGTTGAATTTTCATACATATCTTTTATTTGAGTCATTGTGTTTTTATCATCGATATATTTTATATAAAACGATTGCTCTGAAATATAACTTGCAAAACTTATTTTACCTTCTTTGGGAGCGAGCCTGAATGTGTATCTTATATCTACCCTGTAATCGGTGGCATTATCCA
>JBBSBD010000627.1:0-1540 GCA_038251675.1 Chitinophagales bacterium
AGCCTATTTAAAAAATATACATGTGAGGCCGGACACTGCCAGAATCAAAAACACGGATGCGGCCGATGTGCCTTACATCTTGTTGGACATAAAAATTGCTTCTATTAATGTTACGGGTGTAAAGACTGATAAGGCATTAGTCGGGCAACAGATGATAGGCGATTCTGTGGTAATTGTCGATCCGGAAATAACAGTATATTTTTTGAAACCAATAAAAAAGGAAACGAATATTAACATAGAAGCAAAGTCAGTATATGATGAGATACTGGGCAGCCTTTCACTAATAAAAGCAGGCAATGTTTTTATTAATAATGTTAATGTAAAGGGAATTGGTTTTGTAAATAAAGAAAGGCAATTTGACTTCATAAATGGAAATATACACCTGAGAGATGTACTCATTGATAGTGCGCATAACCTTGATACCAGCCGCACTTTATTTTGTAAAAAAGCTGATTTAAATGTTGCTTCATTTGTAACATACAATAACGACCGACCGGAATTAAGAGTGAGCAATATGATTTTCCAGGGAGAGAATAATACCCTGGCGTTTGATAATATTTTAGTAAACAGGTTTGATGATGACTCGTCAGATAGTAGTAAACTTTTAGTTGCGAAAGGGCTGACGCTGGATGGGCTCGATGCAGATGAATTTGTAAAGAATAAAAATATAGTTATTGAAAAGATCGCCTGCGGGCAAATAACGCTGTATGAACCACCTTTGCAAAACCTCAAGTCTTCACCGGGAGAAAAAGAAAAAAAAGTGGATACAACTGGCTTCAGGCATGTGTACAGCATTGATATGAATCACCTGAATTTCCCCGTTGTAAATTATGTGCCCGCCGCCAAAAGGGATTATAGGATTGGAAATATTTCTATTAAAATAAATAATGTAACAGCAGATGAAATATATAAAGTGCAGAAACATCCCCTTGATTTTAGTAACGAGGTGGAACTTGGTTGCAGCAGTATAAGTATGAAATCCAAAGACGGAGTTTATTCTTATCTCTATCGAAATATAGTACTCAATTCTTTGAGAAAACAATTAGACATAGCATCGTACCACATAAAGCCCTTATACAATGAGAGGGAGTTTGCGAGAAGAGAGCCCTTTCAAAAAGACAGGTACGACGTGGCTTTTAAAGGTATTGCACTCAAAGGTATTGATATGAGAAATTTGCTTGAGAAGAAAATAATTGCTTCGAAATTATTGATCAATAGCACAACTGCAAAAATTTACCGCGATCTTAAAAAACCGCTTAAGGATAAAAGTAAAGTAGGCAATTATCCTTCTCAAATGCTTTCGAAAATTGATTTACCTATCAATATTTCCAGGGCCACTTTATCACATGCTTATATCGAATATAAAGAACGGGAGAAATTGAGTGATAGCACGGGTATCGTAAAATTTACAGATGGTACTCTTACCATTGATAACATAACCAACGTAACAGATGCGATTCAAAAAAATGATGCTATGAAAATTTCTTTTGATGCAAAAGCATTAGGAACGATTCCAATAAGCGGTAGTTTTACTTTTACA
>JBBSBD010000628.1:0-1539 GCA_038251675.1 Chitinophagales bacterium
TAACGGGATAATCGATGCTCCTTTTAACTCAAATCGTTGATCATGCTCGGCTACTGCGGTTACCTTTATGCCTGCGCCAATCAATGCATTCAGCCTTCTATGAATAAAAGAAGGAACAGGATTACCAATGCCGATGATTAATATTCTGGTCATCTTAATTGACTGTTCTTTAAAGGGTTTTGGAGAACACGGCTACGATAGTGCCACTATACCATTTCGAAGGATTTCTTGTTAACATATTATCGAGTTTGATCGACAAAAAACGAATGGGATGATAGATAAGGCGCTGTAAAAAGGATAGTGGTTGGTGAACCTTGAATCCAAAACCGCCATAATAAGACAGATACTTAATCTTCAAATTGTTGCGCTTTGCAAAATCTCCAAATAGATCCAAACGCATGCATTCCAGATTATGAGCCTTGAGATTTTTGTAATCCAGCAAGTATCCATAAACCTTGCGCAAATATTTTTTATTGGGAATCATTACCATCATTGCTCCTCCGGGCGCAAGGTAAGCAGCATGCTTATCTAAGACTTGAACATAATTAGTAAAGTGTTCAATAAATCCATTTGAAAAAACAAGATCGTATTGAGGCGTTGGTGTATGTTCTAAGAAGTCAGTGCAGATGTAGTTGTAATTTTCAGCACCCATGGCCTGCATAGACCGGCTGAATTTTTTTTCATCCGGATTAAAGTCAATTCCGGTTGCCTGAATTTGATAGCGCGAAGAAAGATACGCCAAGTAGCGACCCGGAAATGCCCCGATCTCCAAAATGGACCGTGGCGGTTGCGCGCAGCTTTTTAATAGCAAATCCCAAAAATAATCATAAGCCCCACAAACTTTGATGATGGTTTGTTTATCTTCAGCTGCCTGATGATAATAATCCTGCCAATATTTTTTTGATGTAAGTTCCATCATGATGCAGATTGATCTTTTAAAAAGAAGATTTTATTAAGCAAAACGTGTCCCATTTTTACGTATATCTTTAGTTCCTGAAAAAACGAAACCAAATCAGAATAAAAGAAAAGACGTTGCAATAGAATGTGAATGTAAAGAACGAACGGAATAACAATTAATAAAATCCATTTTTCTTCTTCAAATGAGACAAAAAACGACCAAGAAAATAGTGTTATTATTATTAATGCACTGAATAAATTACTTTTGACAAGTCGGTATAAATCCGCCAACCGCAATTGTATCAGGCGTAAGGATAAATACAAGGAAATTATAGAACCTCCTACCCTTACTACCGTTGTTGCCAATGCCACCCCCACTAGTCCAAACTGGCTACCTAGAAATATGGATGCTAAGAAAACAGGGGTAAAATATAAGGTAAAGTTGAAACCTATATCGGGTCTTCCCAGAGCACCAAACAGCGAACTCGAAGGACTGCTTAGCGACCTGCCTAATGCGAATGCACACAAAATCTGAAAAGGTACTACAGCATCAAGCCATTTCGGTCCGTAGATAAAATAAACAATGGGCTCAGCTCCTATTGCTAAGGCAGTAATCAAGGGGAATGAAATGAAACTTAAAAA
>JBBSBD010000629.1:0-1516 GCA_038251675.1 Chitinophagales bacterium
TATTATCGGCGTAAGTTCCTGCAAAATATATTCTTCCCTCCGGCATCATAATCTGTGGCCAGAATTTATGCATTTCTCCAATGGGGAAAGGTTCCATTTCGCATACCGGGGCATATTTATCTTTCGACCAGTCTTTGGTTAACGCCTGCACTATTGTATCATTTTTTCCCGGATACACTTCGCGGAAAGCCGCCAAAACACGTTGCGCAGAGAGTCCACTTGGGCCATAGGCTTTCAATATAATACGGCTTGAATTCACTTCATTTGTTTCCATCCAGATGGATGAAATATCCGGATGTTCAAACTCCATGCTGATTGTTTTGAAACCATCATCCAGCCAGAACTTCGTACTTGCTTCAAACACAAAAAATGGATGGGATGAATAAGAGAGATTGTCAACCACATATTGTTTTTCCGCGGATAAAGCCGGAGTAACAAGTATGTTTTTAAACACAGGAAGGGTAATACAATTAACCAAATAATCGGCGGTCATTTCTTTTTCTTCATCATGACCGAATGGGTTATAGGTAACCGTAACGCCCTTCGCGTCATGTTTAATAGCAGTAACCGGGTGATTGAGCTTTAATTTATCTCCCAGTTTTTTGGCGAAGGCAATCGGCATTTGTTCATTACCATCTTTTAAGTGAAAAGTTTCACCTTCTGAAAGTGGAATACCACGGAAACGCATAAGTGCTAAGCGCCAAACTGAATAAAGTGCAGATACATTTTTTTCGCCAAGAAAGCGAAGTGCCGTTGTTGATGCGCCTTCTTTTTTATAAAGGTCGTTTGCAGATATTTTATCCAGGTCATCATAGCCAACGTCAAACGGTTGATAAGAGTCTGTGAATTTTGACGTGTATTTGTCCAGGTATAATGATCGTAAAGCATACATTGGCTTTTCAGATAAAAACCTTACTTCCTTTTCATTAAATCCAAACTGCTTCAACACTGCAGGATCGGCGAGCATTTCAGGTGTATAAAATTTGCCGTCGATCATTCTTAAAGTATGATGCCCCTCTGCTGCTTCTGACCCTTCTGCATGTGGATAAGGAATTGCTTTAAGATTAAATTCATCGCAATAATCAAAGAACTTTTCATAGCCCGGTTTGGTGATATGATCCGCTCCATAGTCTGCATATAAACCATCGGATAAACCATCGCGCCCGGTAAAAACATGGCCGCCATATCTTCCACTTGCTTCCAGCACCGTTACATTATGACCGGCCTTCATCAATTCATAAGCGCAACATAGGCCTGTAATCCCTGCGCCGGCAACAATTACTTTTTTCTTTTCTGCGGGAGAAAGTTTTTTATATTCAACTTCAGAATGTTTTACTGTTTTACCTTGTAAAATATCAGGCGCAATGGAAGCGCCTATTCCTGTAATTACCGAATTCCTGATAAATGTTCTCCTCTTTATATTGCCCATGATTTTATTGTTCCTTTAGCTGGAATAAATATACAGTGAAATTTTTTTGCAAATTTTCTGCAGCACAAAGGCTGCCGAAGTGTTCAA
>JBBSBD010000630.1:0-1508 GCA_038251675.1 Chitinophagales bacterium
AAATTATCTTGATGTAAAATTTTTTACAAACCTGTTATTAAGAATTGAGAAAGGGGTACTCCATCATAAGTGGATCGTTTACGGGACTACGCTATTGGTTATTATTTTTTCAATTGCGGGAATTTTCAAATTGAAAACAGAGGGATTTATTGTAGACGATCTTCCAAAAACCGATAAGATATATACCGACCTTAAATTT
Organism: Chitinophagales bacterium; assembly: GCA_038251675.1. Taxonomy (GTDB): domain Bacteria; phylum Bacteroidota; class Bacteroidia; order Chitinophagales; family Chitinophagaceae; genus Ginsengibacter. The sequence continues at coordinate 200 of JBBSBD010000630.1, forward strand.
TTTGAAAACAATTTCAATGGTGTTATGCCTTTGGAAATTGTAATTGATTCAAAGAAAAGATACGGTCTTGCAGGCTCAAGAATTTTGCCCGTTCTGCAAAAAATGGATTCGCTTTCGACCTACATAACCTCTCAAAAGGAAATGAGCAGGCCGCTTTCAATTGCAGAAGGAATCAAGTTTGTAAAGCAGGGATTTTATGAAGGCGATTCTTCTAACTATGCACTTCCCAATTCTTTTGATGCCGCATTTGTGGGGGAATATTTAAAGCCTTCGAACGATAGCGGCAGCAAAAATAACTTCACAAAGCTTCTCACCAGCTTTATAGATACTGCACGACAAACTACCAGAATGAGTATCACTATGGCTGATGTTGGCACGAAGAAGCTTCCTGCAATTCTATCTGGTATTAGAAAAAGAGCCGACCAGATATTCGATACTTCGAAATTTAAAGTGACACTCACCGGTTCAACAATGACTTTTTTAGAAGGCAGCACCTTCATCATAAATGGCCTTAAAGAAAGTATATTATGGGCATTTTTGTTTATCGCCTTGTGCATGTTATACCTGTTCAGGTCTTTGCGAATACTAATATGTTCTCTTATCCCCAATATTATTCCACTGATGGTTACAGCCGGAATTATGGGATGGAGCGGAGTAAGACTGAAGCCATCAACGGTGCTAATTTTTAGTGTTGCACTTGGGATAGCCATTGATGTTACCATAAGATTCCTGGTAAATTATAAACAGGAATTACCAGCCAATAACTTCGACGTTAAGGTGACCGTTTCTGAAACAATAAAACATACCGGCTTAAGCATAGTCTATACGTCGCTCGTACTAATTGCAGGTTTTGTAATATTCTGCTTTAGCGGGTTTGGTGGAACACAATCTTTGGGCTGGCTTACCTCGATTACATTGCTTACTGCTACGTTAACGAATCTTGTTTTGCTCCCTGTTCTTTTGCTGGCTATGGGTAAAAAATCTACGGCAGTAAAGGATAATGCAATAAGCCTGTAAGATCACCGAGTATTAAAGCGAAGTTTCGTTGTGGAATTTATTCCTCATCACTGAAGAAATGAGGACCATGAAATCTTTGTAACGCCCACCAGTATTGGCTTTGTAATTAGGCACAAACTTTTCATTTATTAATTCTCTCATCAAAAACTAGTACTATGAGGCCGATATGGACAGGAGCAATAGGCTTTGGCCTGGTTAATATTCCTGTAAAACTTTACAGTGCGACCCAATCGAGTAATCTTAATCTCGATATGCTTGACAAAAAAGATCATTCACACATTAAATACATGCG